>JALZEM010000210.1 GCA_030862005.1 Actinomycetota bacterium
GAAGGCGGATTGGCCTCGGCCGCCCGTCGGCGGCGTCGCTCGACGGTTCCGTCACCTTGACAGCCTCTCCGGCGCGATCCTACTATCGCCGCGCAATCGGTTGTCTAGCCGGGAGGCCACCCAGGAGGTTGCGACGGTACGGGGCGTCGCTCGTCGCTGCTGCGACAAGCACGCCGTCGACGCGGCCCTGCAGCTGGAAGAGGCTGTCGGGGAACGATCCGCGGGCGACGAAGAGCGGATGGCCAGCGACGGCGGCGCGGCGCTCGGCGCCGAGCGCGATGAGCGCGAATGCCGGGTTCCCGAGATCCGGTACGAGCATCCCGATCGCCGTCGTTCGAGCGGTTTTGAGGGCGCGGGCCGCCCGATTCGGCCGGTAGCTCATCCGCGCAGCGGCGTCGAGGATGCGGAGCCGCGTCTCCGGCCGGATCGAGAGGCGGGTGTCGCCGTTCAGCACGCGCGAGGCCACGGACGCGTCGACGCCCGCCGCCGCGGCCACATCGCGAAGGCGGATTGGCCTCGGCCGCCCGTCGGCGGCGTCGCTCGACGGTTCCGTCACCTTGACAGCCTCTCCGGCGCGATCCTACTATCGCCGCGCAATCGGTTGTCTAGCCGGGAGGCGGGAGTGGGGCGGCTCGAGGGACGCGTGGCGATCGTCACCGGTGCTGGAACCGGCCTCGGACGGGCGATCGCGCAAGAGTTGACCGGCGAGGGTGCGGACGTCGCGATCCTCGAGATCGACCGGGCGTCGGGTGAGCGCGCAGCCGAGGAACTCGGGAGCAGCGGTGTCCGGGCGCGTGCGTACGCGACGGACGTCGCCCGCCGGGAAGACGTCGACGCCGCGTTCAACGCCGCTCTCGACGACCTCGGTCGGATCGACATCGTCGTCAACAACGCCGGGATCAGCCGCGTGGGGCCGCATACACAGGACGTGACGGACGAGGATTGGCACGACTCGATCGCGATCATGCAGACGGGCGTCTTCTACTGCATGCGTGCGGCGGCGCGCGTCTTGCTTCCTCAGCGGGCCGGCAGCGTCATCAACATCTCGTCGATCCGGGGCTTCTCGCCGAACCCGGGGCGCCTTGCCTACTGCGCGGCCAAGGCTGCCGTGATCATGATGACCCGCGTCGCGGCAGGAGAATGGGCCCCGTTCGGCGTGCGTGTGAACGCGATCGCGCCGGGCGTCATGCGGACGTCGATGTGGGAGCGCGACGTCGCCCGTGGTGTCCTCGACGAGACGCACTACCTCGAGGCGATCCCGCTCCACCGCCTCGGCGATCCGTCGGAGGTCGGCAAGCTCGCCGTGTTTCTCGCGTCCGACGATTCGTCATACGTGACCGGAGCCGTCCACACGATCGACGGCGCCCTGACCGCGGTCCCCGCCGGTTAGCGGTTGCCGACGACACTCGACTGCGAGGTCCTGCGTGACCTGTACGGAAGCTCTGAGGTGCGTGCCGCGTTCGAATCCCGGTCGCTCGTCCAGTCGTGGCTCGATGTCGAGGGCGCGCTCGCCGCGGCGGAGGCCGAGGCGGGCGTCATCCCCGCGGCCGCCGCCGACCGAATCGCGCGCGAGGCGGACGCGGCGCTCTACGACCTGGAGGCGGTTCGCGCGGGGATCGCGCGCTCCCAACATCCGCTGGTGCCGCTCATCCGCAGCCTCGCCGAGCGCTGCGGCGAGCACGGCGGCTGGGTGCACTGGGGCGCGACGACGCAGGACGTGATCGACACAGGCCTGGTCCTCCAGATGCGCGCGGCTCTCACCCCGATCGCGCGCGATCTCACGCGCTCGGCGGTGGCCGCGGAGCGGCTCGCGGACCAGTTTCGGGCGACGCCGATGGCGGGCCGGACGCACGGGCAGCACGCGGTCCCGATCACGTTCGGGTTCAAGGCGGCGTCGTGGACAGACGAGCTTCGGCGCTGTGATATCCGGCTCCGTTTGGCACAGGAAGCGATCTCGGTCGCGCAGCTCGGAGGGGCAGCCGGAACCCTGGCATCGCTCGGCGCGGCCGCGCCGGCCGTCCGGTCTGCATTCGCTCGCGCGCTCGGCCTGGCCGAGGCTGAGATCGCTTGGCACGCCGCGCGCGATCGCTTCCGTGATCTCGCGCACGCGCTCGACGAGGTCGCCGCGGCCGCCGAGAGGATCGCGAGCGAGGTCGTCCGGCTCCAGGCGACCGAGATCGCCGAGGTTCGCGAGCCCGCCTCGGATGCGCACGTCGGCTCGTCGGCGATGCCGCACAAGCGAAATCCAATGGTCAGCGAGTACGTCGTGGCGAGCGCCCGGCTCCTCCGTGCGTCGACCGCGGCGTTGAGGAGCCACCCGGATCACGCGCACGAACGCGACATGGCCGCCTGGGCGGTGGAATGGATCGCGCTCCCTCAGGCGCTCATCCTCGCCGGCGGGATGACGGCCAAGCTGGCCGAGATCCTCGAGCGGCTCACCGTCGACCCGGAGCGGATGCTCGCCAACCTTGGGCTGACGCGCGGCCAGATCATGGCGGAGGCCGCGATGATCGCGCTTGGACGCGCGATCGGGCACGCGCGTGCGCACGAGGTCGTCGCCGCCGCCGCAGGGCGCGCGAGCGCGGAGGCGCGTGACCTTGCGAGCGTTCTTGCAGACGACCCCGAGGTGGCCGCCCACCTGTCCGCGGACGAGATCGGTGGGGTGCTCGCGCCGTCGGCGTACATCGATCTCGCGGCCCAGTCGGTCACGGCCGTCGTTCCACGAGATCGCGCGAGGAACGTTGAGCTCGCCTGAGACAGTCTCGCCGGCGGTCGACGAGGAGCGGCGCCTTGCCCTGGATCACCTCTGGATGCCCTACTCGGCGTGGGGTGACCTCGCGGGCGACGGCGGCCCGCGCGTGCTCGTCCGCGGGGCGGGCTGCCGCGTGTGGGACTCCGAGGGCCGCGAGTACCTCGACGGGATCGGCGCGCTCGAGGCGTGTGCCGTGGGGCTCGGTCGCGCGGAGATCGCCGACGCGGTCGCCGGCCAGCTCCGCCAGCTGTCGTTTCTCGATCTGTTCCGCTACGCCTCGCGGCCGGCCGTCCGGCTCGCGGCCAAGCTCGCGGAGCTCGCGCCGGGAGCGCTCTCGCGCGTTCACCTGACGCCCGGCGGAAGCGAGGCCGTCGAAGCGGCAATCAAGCTCGCGCGCCAATACCATCACCTGGGCGGCGAGGGCACTCGCCGACGCCTCGTCAGCCGGATCGGCGCTTTCCACGGCTCGACGTTCGGCGCGATGAGCGCAGACGGTCACACGCTGGTCGGAAGGACGTCCCTCTTCGAGCCCTTGCCGAACGACCCGCGGCTCTTCCGCGGGCCGTACCACTACCGGTGCGAGCTCTGCTCGCACGAGGACGCCTGCACGAGCGAATGTCTCTCGTCCCTCCGGGACCTCGTCCACGCCGATCGGCCCGAGACGATCGCGGCCGTCATCGTCGATCCGGCCGCGACGTACATCGGCGTCTCTCCGCCTCCGCCGCAGTACCTACGCGACCTTCGCGCGATCTGCGACGAGCACGGAATCCTGCTGATCGTCGACGAGGTCATCACCGGATTCGGGCGGACGGGGCGGATGTTCTGCTGCGAGCACGCCGGCGTCACGCCCGATCTCATGACCGTCTCGAAAGGGCTCTCGAGCGGCTACCTGCCGATCGGCGCCGTGGTCGCGACTGAGGCGGTGCACGAGCGCTTCGCCGCCGCCGGCGAGGCCTTCGCGCACGGTCAGACGTACGGCGGCCATCCTGCGGCCGCGGTCGCAGCACTGGAGAGCATCGCGATCATCGAGCGCGAGCGTCTCGTAGACCGAGCCGCCGAGCTCGGCGCGTACCTGTGCGAGCGGCTCGCCGAAGTCCGCGCGCACGAGTGCGTCGGCGACGTCCGAGGAATCGGGCTCCTCGCCGGCGTCGAGCTCGTCCGCGACCGAGCGACCCGCGCGCTGCCGGACCCGCCTGGGAGCCTCGGCCTGCGCGTCCGGCGCGCGTGCCGAGATGCGGGCCTGCTCACGCTTGCGGTCTACCCAGGTGACGTGATGCTCTTCGCGCCCGCGCTCACGATCACGCACGCAGAGATCGATGAGCTCGTCGAACGTTTCGGCCACGCGCTCAGCCACGTGGGAAAGGAGGAGGAATGAAGTCGGATTTCGCCCACTCGGAGAAGCTCGGGCGCAGGATTCGCGCGGGGTCGCCCGCCTCTCTCGGCGTCTCGACCTACGACCTCATCGGCGAGGCTTTGCACGCGGGAGATCGCGTCAAGGCCGGCGATTACCTGTCGTACGCGATCGAGGAGGCTTCGCGGATCTTCTTCGTGTTCACGACCTGGATCGACGCGATGCTTCGGTACGGAGAGGCCGAAGTGGAGGACTTCGCCGACCGGTTGGCGGCGCTCGAGCGGACGCTTGGTGCGCCTCCGCCGCTCGTCGAGGAGCCGGCGGACGTGGGGCGGGCGGAGGCGGCCGTCGCTGCCGTTGCGGTGCGCAGGGGGGACGCCCGCGCGGTCGAGGATGCGCTCGCGGCGCTGCGGGAGGCGCAGCTGACCGTGCACGATCTGCAGGCGGACTGGTGTTGGGCGCTCCTCACCTCCTTCCGCGATGCGCTCGGCGAGGAGAGAGTCGAGGAGGTCCTGCGCGTTACGCAGGCTCCGTGGCTCGCCGAGCGGTACGCACGCTACGCCGACATGACGGCCGAGGAGTCGCTCCAGCTCACCGTCGAGGGGATGCGTGGGCACCTGACAGGCCCCGGCCGGAAGGGAACGGTCGACGTGCGCGACGAGGACGACAGGTGGGTCTTGAGCTTCGACCCGTGTGGCTCGGGCGGACGCATGCGCCGGGGCGACCCGGAGCGTGGTCAGGTTCCCCGCACCGAGCCGCCCTACGAGTTCGGCGTCACGGAGGACGCGCACCCGTGGTCGTGGGGTCAGAAGGGCGTCTGTCTCTACTGCGCGCACTGTGCGGTCGTGAACGAGATCCTTGCGATCGAGGCGACGGGCGCACCGATGCGCGTCGTCGACTATCCAACGGATCCAGGCGCTCCGTGCCACTGGACGATCTACAAGTCGCCTGATCTCGTTCCGGACGAGGCGTACAAACGAGTCGGCAAGCAGCCGCCGCAGAGGCGTTCGACCTCCGAGCCGGAACCGCGGTAGGCTCGGCGGCGAGGAGCGACTGTGTCGAACAACGGACGCGCAACCGAGACGTACCGGGCAATTGCGGTCATCCGCAGGTTCGAGGAGCGGATCGTCGAGCTGAAAAGCGACGGTCTCGTCGCCGGGTCGCTCCACCTCTGCTGCGGGCAAGAAGCGATCCCGGTCGGCGCGTGTCGCGCGCTCGAGGAGCGCGACGCGCTGACGGCGACGTACCGCGGGCACGGCTGGACGATCGCCCGCGGCGTCCCGCTCGCCCACGTCTTCGCGGAGCTCCTCGGCCGTGAGTCGCCGCTCTGCGGCGGGCGCGCGGGCTCGGCATACATCTCCTCGGCGGGACACGGGTTTCTCGGCGAGAACTCGATCGTCGGCGGAGGCCTCCCGATCGCGGCCGGCGCGGCGCTCGCCGCAAAGCTCGACGGCGACGGCTCGGCGAGCCTCGTCTCGATCGGCGAGGGGACGATGAACCAAGGCGCGGCGCACGAGGCCCTCAACTTCGCCGCGGTCTACGACCTCCCCCTTGTGGTGGTGTGCGAGAACAACCGCTGGTCCGAGCTGACACCGTGGAGCACGATGGTGAAGGTCGACACGGTCGCGGCGCGCGCAGCGGCGTACGGGATGCCGGGCGTGCGCGTCGACGGCAACGTCGCAGACGATGTCGAGGCGGTCGTCGCGGACGCACTCGAGCGGGCTCGGGCCGGTGCGGGACCGACGTTGATCGAGGCGCTCACCGAGCGCCTCGTCGGCCACTACGACCTCGACCCCGAGCATTACAGACCGGCCGACGACGTCGAACGGGCTCGCGCTGCCGACCCGCTGATACGCGTCCGCGGACAGATCGGCGACGAAATCGCCGAGGCGATCGAGCGGGATGTCCGAGCGACGCTCGACGACGCGCTCGCGGAGGCGGAGACGTTCCCCTTCGCGCGCCCTGAAACGGTGACGGAGCACGTCTATGTCTGAGGTCGCTGCCGCCGTACAGGAGCTCACATACGTTCGGGCGGTTAACGAGGCGCTCCGCTGGGCGCTCGTCGAGTATCCCGAGGCGCTCCTCTTCGGCGAGGACGTGGCGGTGCCGGGCGGGATCTTCGGTGCCTCGAGGGGACTCCGCAAAGAGTTCGGGGAGCGCGTCTTCGACATGCCGATCTCGGAGTCGGCGATCCTCGGTGCCGCGGTCGGCGCCGCGATGCGCGGAAGGCGCCCGATCGTCGAGATCATGTTCGCCGACTTTTTCTTCGTCGCGCTCGACCAGCTCGTGAACCAGGCGGCGAACGTTCGGTACGTCTCGCGGGGCGGCTTCACGTGCCCGATCACCGTCCGGTCGCAGCAGGCGGCCGTCCCAGGTGCGTGCGCACAACATGCGCAGTCCGTCGAGGCGGTGTTCGCGCAATGCCCCGGGCTTCGCGTGGGACTGCCGTCGAACGCGCAGGACGCGTACGAGATGCTTCGCGCGGCGATCGCATCGGACGATCCGGTGATCGTGCTCGAGAGCCGAGCGCTCTATCAAACGGCCGACCCGTTCACGCCGGACCGACCGGTCGAGTCGGTCGGCGGCGCCCGCGTCGTGCGCGAGGGTGACGACGTCACGATCGTGAGCTGGGGGCGGATGCTCCGTGAGGCAGTCACGGCGGCAGGCGTGCTCGCCGGGCGCGGGCTGGACGCCGAAGTCGTCGACCTCCGCTGGCTCTCGCCGCTCGATCTCGAGAGCGTGTTCGGCTCCGTCGCGAAGACAGGCCGGGTCGTGATCGCGCACGAGGCGAACCTGACGGGTGGCTTCGGCGGGGAGATTGCGGCCCGCGTCGCCGCCGAGTGTTTCTGGGCCCTCGACGCGCCGATCGAGCGTGTCGCGACCCGCGACGTTCGCATCCCTGCCGCCCCTGCCCTGCAGCGCGCCGTCCTTCCGAGCGCCGAGACGATCGCGGCAGCCGCCGAGCGGGCGGCGCGCGGCTGACGTCGCGAGCACCATGGCCGCCTGCGTCGTCACCGGAGCCGCGATGGGGATCGGGAAGGCGATCGCGCGCAAGCTCGTCATCGAGGGTCTCCACGTCGTGGCCGTCGACTGGAACGAGGAGGCGCTCGACGCGACCGTGAACGAGATCGGTGGATCGATCGAGCCGGTTCGAGCCGATGTGGGCGAGTGGGAGACGCACCTTCGTGCCGCCGACGCCGCCGAGGCGGCCGGGCCCCTTCGCTCGTGGGTCAACAACGCCGGGATCGACATCGCCGGCGGCGCACACGAGGTGACGCCCGCCGAGATCGACCGCGGCCTGCGAGTGCTACAGCTCGGTGTCATGTACGGGACCGCGATCGCCGTCCGGCGGATGCTCCCGAACCGGAGCGGGTCGATCGTCAACGTCTCGTCGATCCAGGGGATCGCCGCGTTCCCTCGCTACTTCGTCTATCAGGCGGCGAAGGCGGCTGTGATCATGCTCTCGAAGGGAGTCGCGGTGGACTACGGCCCGTTCGGGATCCGCTGCAACGCCGTTCTGCCGGGGACGGTTGAGACGCCGATGACGTACGCGACGCTACCGGCGGATGTCGCGCGCGAGGAGGCGCTCGCGGCGGAGGGCGAGCTCGCCCCCGTCGGACGCGTGGCGCAACCGGAGGAAATAGCCGACGTCGTCGAGTTTCTGCTCTCCGACCGTGCCTCGTTCGTGACGGGAGCGAGTGTCGTCGTCGACGGCGGCGCAACGGCTCGCTGCTTCGCGTATCCGATCCCCGACGAGATCGCGGCCGCCGCGGCGGCCGGCTGACCTCCCCGATGCGGATCCTGATCAGCGATCAGAACTTCGGCGACGACGCAGGCATCGAGCGCTCGCTCGTCGAGGCGGTGGGCGGCGAGCTCGTCGTCGCGGCGTGCCGCAGCGAGGCGGACGTCGCGGAGGCGCTGGCCGCCCACCGCCCGGACGCGATGCTCGTCCAGTTCGCGCCCGTCGGTGAGCGGGCGCTCGCCGCCGCAAACGGGCTCGCGGCGATCGTTCGCTACGGCGTCGGCCTCGACAACGTCGACGTCCGTGCGGCGGAGGGGGCGGGAATCGCCGTCGCGGCGGTGCCGGACTACTGTGTCGACGAGGTCGCCGATCACACGATCGCGCTGCTCCTCGCCGTAGAGCGAGGCATCGTCGGTCTTGCGGCGGAAACGGCGGCCGGCGCCTGGGACTTCCGCGTCGCGGGGCCGGTCCGCCGCCTGCGCGGGCGGACGCTCGCGCTTCTCGGCTTCGGCCGGATCGCGCGAGCCGTCGCCGAGCGAGCAGCGGGCTTCGGCTTCCGGGTCGTTGCGTTCGACCCCGGCGTCGCGGACGCGAACGTGCAGAGCCTCGAGGAGCTCCTGCAGCAGGCCGACGTTCTTTCGGTCCACGTGCCGCTCACGGACGTGACACGCGGCCTCGTCGGCGCGCGCGAGCTCGACCTCCTTCCATCCGGTGCGGTCGTTCTCAACACGTCACGTGGAGGGATCCTGGACGAGGACGCACTCGTCGACGCGCTCGGGACCGGCCGTCTCCGCGGAGCGGGACTCGACGTGCTCGCAGACGAGCCGCCGCCGCCTGACCACCCCCTGCGCGCGTTGCCGAACGTCGTCCTCACGCCGCACGCCGCGTGGTTCTCCCAGACCGCGGTCGTCGAGCTTCGGCGGAAGGCGGTTGAGACGGCGCTGGAGCTCGCGCGGCGGTGAGCGCGCGGCTCGTGGGGAAGCGCTGCCTCGTCACCGGGGGCGGGACCGGGATCGGCCGCGCGGTCGCACGCAGATACGCGCTCGAGGGCGCGAGCGTCGTCGTGATGGGCCGGCGCGCCGAGAAGCTCGAGGAGACGGCGGCTGCAGGGACCTCCATCACCATCGCGCCGGGCGACGTCTCACGCGTCGATGACATCGGTCGGGTGGTCGAAGCGGTCGTCGAGCGGCACGGCGGCCTCGACGTCGTCTTCCACGGTGCCGGCGTCATCCGGCGGAACGAGCGGCTCGAGCAGACGACCGACGACGAATGGCGGACGGACATGGCGGTTAACCTCGACGGCGCGTTCAACGTCTGCCGCGCGACGATCCCGCACCTCCTCGAGTCGCGGGGCGCGCTCGTGCTCGTGGCGAGCCAGCTCGCGCATATCGCGGCGCCCGGATACGCGACCTACTCGGCAGGCAAGGGCGGCGTGCTCGCGCTCATGCGCTCGCTCGCGATCGACCTCGGCCCCTCCGGGGTGCGTGTGAACGCGCTCTCTCCGGGAATCATCGACACCGACTTCGCGTACATCGGACGCGATTTCGATGCGGTACGCGACCAGATCGCGGCGTCGCTGCCACTCCGGCGGATCGGCACGACGGACGACGTCGCCGGCCCAGCCGTTTTCCTCGCGAGCGACGAGTCGGGGTGGATGACCGGGCACTCGCTCGTTGTCGACGGAGGATTCACCGTCCAGTGAGCTTCGATCCGGCGACGGTGACGGAGACACCGGTGGGCGCGCCGCTCGTCCCGCGGTTCCCGCTTCGGATGCGCAACACGGAGATCCTGACCGTCGTCTATCGGAGCGACGCGGCTGCGATCGGCCGATTCCTCCCGAGGCAGCTCGAGGCGACGGCGGACCTCGTCCTGGTGCACCTCTACCGGATGCACGACGCCGAGTGGTTCGGGGCGTACGGAGAGTCGGCCGTTCAGGTTCCGGTCCGGCACCCGGCGAGCGGGACCGAAGGCGCGTACTCGCCGCTCCTTTTCGTCGAGTCCGACGGGGCCGTGGCCGCCGGGCGCGAGATCTACGGGCAGCCGAAGAAGGAAGGGCGGATAGACCTCGGGCCCGCCGGGGACCTGCTCGTCGGGCGCGTGTGGAGGAACGGCATCGACATCGTGACGGCGACGATGCCGTACAAACAGCAGGCGGCCGCGGCCGACGACCTCGAACGGCACGCACGGTTCGGGACGAACATCAACCTCAAGGTCATCGCGGCCGTCGACGGCTCCGGCGCGGCCGTTCGTGAGCTCACGGCGCGCGCGTTCGAGGACGTCGTC
>JALZEM010000139.1 GCA_030862005.1 Actinomycetota bacterium
GCCTCGAGCTTCTGAGTGACGCCGTCGATGTTGTCCGGGTTCTTCACGAGCTCTGCGAGCTGCGCGAAGAGCGCGTTGTTCAGCTGTTCCGGCTGGAGGTCGGAGAGGTCAAACCGGAACGTCTCCGCCTGTGCGAGCTCGGTTGCCAGCTTGCGGACGGTGTCGTCCGGGTAGACGCTGTCGTCGAGGTTCTTGTTCGGCGACGAGAACCCGCCGCGCGAGGCCCACTTCTCGGCGGCCTCGGGCGTCGCGAGGTACTTGAGCAGCGCCTGCGCGGCCGGGCTGTCCTTGAACATGACGATGCTGTCACCCGCGCCGACGACGACCGGCGGCGAGTCGTTGATCGACGGGAACGTGAAGACGTTCGCGTCGTCCGGAATCTTCGCCTTCGTCTCGGTCTGGATGAACGTCTGGACGAAGTCCGCCTCGATCACCATCGCCGCCTTCGGCGGATCTGTGAAGACCTGCGTCGCGGAGGTCGGGAAGTCGGTCTGAAGCGCGCCGGCTCGTCCGCCCGCGATGTTGCCCTCGTCCTCGAACACCTTCGCCATCTCCGCCATCGCGTCCTTGACAGACTGGTCCGTCCACGGGATCTCGTGCGCGGCGAGCTGGTCGTACTTCTCAGGCCCGGCGGTCCGCAGGTAGACGTTCTCGAAGAGGTCGGTAAGGGTCCAACCCTCGGACGCGCCGATCGAAAACGCGGGGACGCCCGATGCCTTCAGCGTCTCCGCGGCCGTCAGGAAGTCTTCCCAGGTCTCGGGCGGCTCGACGCCCGCGTCCTCGAACGCCTGGACGTTGTACCAGACGGTCGACTTGTTGGCGCCCTTGAAGACGACGCCGTAGAGCTCTCCGTCCACCGACGCCAGGTCGATGAACCCCTCGTTGTAGTTCTCCTCGACGACGTCCCTCGCGAACTCGATCGGCTGGAGGGCGCCCTTCGCGACGAACTCCCTCATGAGGCCTGGCGATGAAAGCACCGCGAGGTCCGGCGGGTTGCCGCCCTCGACCGACGTGGCGAGGAGCGTCGGGAGTTGGTCCCCGGCCGCCTGATACTTCACGGTGACGTCCGGGTTTTGCTCCTTGAAGCCGTCGAGGACGGCCTGGAAGGACTCACCCTCACCGCCGGTCCAGAGCCCGGCGACCGTGATCTCGCCCGAGACCCCTCCGCCTTCCTCGGCTGTCGTTTCGTCAGCCGCCCCTCCGTCTCCCTCGTCGCCCCCGCAGGCCGGCACGAAGGCCGCGAGCAGGAGGATGAGGAGAAACGCGAGGAGGTGAAATCTGTGCTTCCGCATCGGCAGATCCTTTCGCTAGTCGCTCTGGTCGTAGATCCCGAGACCCGTCTCGAGATCGAAGAAATGCAGTGAACGGGTGTCGACGGCGACCGATGCGGTCTCGCCGACCTTGACGCGCGAACGGGCGCCGAAGCGCCCGACCAATGTCGTCGCGCCGTCCTGCGCGGTCTGCTCCTCGGCGACGCGCTCGTCGCCGACATCCTTCGCGAGCTCCCGCACGTCGTCCGTCACGGCCCGCTTCGCATCCACGCCGAAGTGGACCATGATCTCCGAGCCGAGCGCCTCGCGAAGCTGGACCTCGCCGCGGAGGCACTCATCCGAGGGACGATCGGGCGCAAGCTCGGAATCCTCGAGATCCTCGGGACGGATCCCGAGGATCACCGGCCGACCCGCGTAGCGCTCGAGCGCGGGCCTCTTCGAGACCGCGTCCTGCGAAAGCGAGATCTGCTGGTTCCCGAGGTTGGCGACGACGCCCCCGTTCGCACGCTCGACGGTCGCCTCGACGAGGTTCATCGCCGGGCTCCCGATGAAGCCGCCGACGAAGAGGTTGACGGGATTGTCATAGAGCTCCTGGGGCGACGCCACCTGCTGCAGCTCGCCCTTGCGCATCACCGCGACGCGATCGCCCATCGTCATGGCTTCCACCTGGTCGTGCGTCACGTAGATCGTGGTCGTGCCGAGGTCGGCCTGCAGGCGCGCGATCTCGGCACGCATCTGGACGCGGAGCTTCGCGTCCAGATTCGAGAGCGGCTCGTCCATGAGGAACGCCTGCGGCTGGCGGACGATCGCGCGACCCATCGCGACGCGCTGGCGCTGGCCGCCGGAGAGCGCGCGCGGCTTGCGCTTGAGGAAGTCCCCGAGGCCGAGGATGCGCGCCGCGTCATTGACGCGCTTGTCGATCTCGTCCTTCGGGACCTTCTTGACGCGAAGGCCGAACGCGATGTTCTCGTAGACGGACAGGTGCGGATAGAGCGCGTAGCTCTGGAAGACCATCGCGATGTCGCGGTCCTTCGC
>JALZEM010000226.1 GCA_030862005.1 Actinomycetota bacterium
GGTAGTCGTAGCGCTCGTAGATCGACGCGCGGCTGCGGACGTTGGGAGAGGCGAGCAGATCGAGAAGCTCGGCGCGGTCGGCCTCGACGGGCCGGTGGCGGATCGGCTCCTCGAGCGGCCGCGGCCGCGCGCGCACACGGTAGCGGGGCGTTTCCTCGGTGAGGAACGAGACCGGGATCGCGGCGAGCTCCTCGTCCCCGAAGAAGCAGCGAAGCTCGCCCGAATCCGTGACTTCGCCGATCGCTGCGCAGGCGAGCTCCCACTTCGCGCAGACGGCCGCCACCTCTTCGACGCGGTCTGCGGCCAAGACCGCGACCATTCGCTCCTGGCTCTCGGACGTCATGATCTCGACGGGCTCGAGGTCCGGCTCACGGAGCGGTACGCGGTCGAGAAAGACGTCGACGCCGGCGCCCCCGCGCGCCGCCATCTCGGCGAGCGAGGAAGCGAGGCCGGCAGCGCCGAGGTCCTGCAGCGACTGGACGAGGCCGCGCTCGGCGAGCTCGAGGCTCGCCTCGATCAGCTTCTTGCCGGTGAACGGGTCACCGATCTGGACGGACGGGCGCTTGTCGTCGTCCTCGTCCGAGAGCTCGTGGCTCGCGAGGACGCTCGCGCCGCCGATGCCGTCGCGCCCGGTCGTCGCGCCGTAGAGGACGATCAGGTTCCCCGGCCCGCTCGCGCGCGCGCGCGTGAGACGTTCGGCCGAGACGATGCCGACGCACATCGCGTTCACGAGCGGGTTCGTCTCGTACGCGGCGTCGAAGAACGTGTCGCCGCCGACCGTCGGCACGCCGACGCAGTTGCCGTAGTGGCCGATGCCGCCGACGGCCCGGCTGAAATCCCAGCCGGGCGTACCGAAGCGAAGCCCGTCGAGGAGCGCGACGGGCCGTGCGCCCATCGCGATGACGTCGCGGAGGATGCCGCCGACTCCCGTTGCCGCTCCCTGGAAGGGCTCGACTGCGGATGGATGGTTGTGGCTTTCGACCTTGAAGGCAACCGCCTCGCCGCTGCCGATGTCGACAACGCCTGCGTTCTCCCCCGGGCCCTGGAGGACACCCGGCCCCTCCGTCGGGAAACGGTGCAGGAGCAGCGCCGAGTGCTTGTAGCCGCAGTGCTCCGACCACAGGACGGAGAAGACCGTGAGCTCGAACTCGTTGGGGTCACGATCGAGGAGACCGCGGATACGGTCGTTTTCGTCGTCCGTGAGACCGAGCGCGCGGTGAAGCGGTTGTTCCGCGACCGACGCCAAAGCGACACCATAGCGGGCCTTCCGGATGCGGGCGGGACTCGATTCGCCCCGCGGGTAGCCTGCTCGCGTGACACGGAGCTACGTCCCTCTTCTGCTCGTCGTCGCCGGGATCTGGGGCTCCTCGTTCATGTTCATCAAGGTCGCGGTCGACGAGATCGAGCCGATTCCGTTGATGGCAGGTCGGCTCGCGCTGGCGGCGATCGTCCTCCTCTTGCTTCTCCTCGTCCAGCGTGGCTGGCGGAGTGCGTTTGGTCACCTCCGCGGCGCCGGTGCGGGCCTTGTCCTCCTCGGCGTCGCCAACGCTGCGCTCCCATTCACGTTGATCGCGTGGGGCGAGCAGCACATCGACTCGTCGATCGCGGCGATCGCGAACTCGCCGGTCCCGATCTTCGTCGCTCTTCTTGCGCTCAAGTTCCGGCCGAGCGAACGCGTTCGCGGTCTTCGGCTCGTCGGGATCGCGCTCGGGTTCGCGGGAGTGGCGGTCCTGGCGGGATTCAACCCGGAGGGTGGATGGTGGGCTGTCGCGGGAACGCTGGCCGTCGCGGCGGCTGCGCTCTGTTATGCGGCCTCGAACCTCTACACCCAGGCGCGGCTCGGCGCGATCGAACCGCTGGTCATCGCGGCCGGGTCGTCGATCGCCGGCGCGCTCGTCCTCCTTCCGCTTGCGCTCCTGCAACTGCCCGAAAACCTCCCGAGCTCGCAGGCGCTTGGGTCGGTCGCAGCTCTCGGCATCGTCGGGACCGCGATCGCATACCTCTTCTTCTACCGGATGCTCGCGGCCTACGGCGCATCGCGTACGGCGCTCGTGACGTACTTGATCCCGCCGATCGCACTCGTCTACGGGATCGCCCTTCTCGACGAACCATTGACCGCGAACGCGGTCGCCGGGCTCGTGCTCACCCTCGGCGGCGTAGCGCTCGGGTCAGGCCTCTTCGGCCTCACCCGCGGGCGCGAGGTCACGCCCGCCACACCGCACGCGTGAGCGATCTCCGCGGAAAAGGCTTGCGGCTGCGGCGCGCGACCGCCGACGACGTCGACTTCCTCGCCGGTCTCGCGACAAACGACGAGATCTCGCCGTTTCTCGCCGTCGTGGCCGCACGCGATGCGGATGCCTTCCTCGAGGAGGTCGATCGGGCCGAGGGCTCGCCTCGTGAGTACGGCCGCTTCGTAATCGAGGTGGAGCGCGACGGCAGCTGGTGGGCGGCCGGATCCGTGGCCTTCGAAGTCGCGAACCGTCGGAGCCGCGTCGCGCACCTCTACGGGCTCATGGTCAGGCCGGACTTCCGCGGCCGCGGCGTCGCGCGAACCGCGACCGAGCTCTTCACTCGTCACCTGATCTACGACCTCGGCTACCACCGCGTCCAACTCGAGTGCTACGGCTACAACGAGCGCGCGATCCGTCACTTCGAGCGGGCGGGTTACGTCAAGGAGGGCGTACGGCGGAAGGCGTACTGGCGCAACGACGCCTGGGTCGACGGCATCCTCTTCGGCGTCGTGCGCGAGGACCTCGAGCCCGGGGACGTGGCGCCCGCCGATCGGGAGCCCCGTACGCGCGTCTAGTACTGGTCGGCGGGGCACCGAACCGGCGCCCGCGACCCGAACGTCGTTCGGCCCGATCGTGCCCGTCCACCGAGGTCGTGATCTCGGCAGCGACCTTGGTCATCGGTCTTCCCTCCTTGGGTCGTGACCGTCGTCAGTAAGGACCGCCGCACGCTTCGAACCCCATCGGGAAGTGGCTCGTAGTACGCTCGGCAGATGGAGCTCATCCACACCTGCTACCGGATCACCGATCCGGATCGCTCTCTCGCCTTCTACGAGGCGCTCGGGCTCGAGAAACGTCGCGAGTTGCCGATCCGCGACGAGGCGATGAATTACTTCTTTGGTGTTCCCGGTGCGGACGGGCCGGAGCTCGAGCTCACCCACAACTTCGAAACGCCGGCCGGCGGATACGACGTCGGGACGGGCTACGGACACATCGCCCTGACGGTTGACGACCTCGACACGACGCTTGCGCGGCTCGCGGAGAAGGGCATCGAGCCCGAACGGCCGCCGTACACGGTGCGCGAGGGCGGGTCGCGCCTCTGTTTCGTCCGCGATCCCGACGGCTACCGGGTGGAGCTAATCGAGCGCCGGTAAGTCGACGGACGGGCGAGAGCGGCCGCGACGGGAAATCAAACCCGTTCGCCGACCGCCAGCAGGTACTCCTTTTCGAAGCGGGCGCGGTCGGGTGTGCCGCGGTTCCACTCCTCGGTGAACCGGTTGAGCGCCTCCTCGAATTCCGCTTCGCGCCCTTCCTTACGGGCGTTCGCTTGCGCCGAGATCGTCGGTCCGTAGAACGCCTTGAAGTGCTCGGCGTAGTCGTGCGGGCGCTCGAAGGCTGTGATCTCGAGGACGTCGCGCTTCAGTGTCCGCCAGTCGACGCGGTCACGCATCAACTCGCGCAGGTGGTCCTCGCTGCCCCAGAGCGGCGGCGGTTGCGCGCCGGGCGGAGGCGGAGGCGCGAACGGGCCCATCGTCCGGAAGAGCGCGCCGAGCATGCCCTCGGGCGTCCAGCTCAACAGTCCGATTGTCCCACCCGGACGACAAACGCGGATCAACTCGTCTGCAACCTCCTGGTGGTGTGGCGCGAACATCGCTCCGATCGACGACATCACGACATCGAACGACTCAGCGTCAAACGGCAAGTTCTCCGCGTCGGCTTCGACCCACTCGAGCTCCACGCCCTCGGCCCCCGCGCGCCGCCGCCCAGCCTCGAACAGCTCGGGCGTGAGATCGCTGGCCGTGACGTTCGCGCCGCGTTGGGCGGCAGGGATCGAGGCATTACCGGTACCGGCGGCGACGTCGAGAACACGCATCCCCGAGGCGATTCCGCAAGCGTCGACCAGCCGTGGCCCCAGGGGCAGGAGAAACGTCTCGACCATTGACGGGTAGTTGCCGGATGCCCACATCGCGCGATGGCGCGCCTTGAGCTCCGCATCCGGAATCGTCGACGCCACGATGTCCTCCCTCCACTAGTAGTTGCGACGCGACGGTAGCGCCCCAGGAGATTGGCGTCCAGGAGCGATCCTGCGTCGGGTGGCCGCCGTGCCGAGCGCGCGACCTCGCCGGGAAGTCCTGGGCCTGGACGACTCGCCGTCCGAAACGCTTCCTGGACGGCTACCGCGTCGAGCTGATCGAGACGGGCCGTGCTCCAGAACGATCGACGGCCGGGTAGGCGACGCAGCATTCGTCTAGGCATGACGCAACACGCTTTTCGAGCGTGAGGAGTATGCTCCCCGCCTGCGGCTGGGCGGCTCACGCCGCCGTTCTAGTCGGGAATCGAGACGGAGGGGACGAGCAATGACGGGATTTGCAGGAGCGCTCGGGCGCAGCCGCGCCCGGTGCATGGCGATCGCGGCCCTCGCGGTGGCGGTGATGATGCCCGCCGGCGAGGCGCTGGCAGCGCCGGCGCAGAACGCTTGCAACGTGCGCCAAAACAACACCTATCCGAAGCTTCTCGAGTGCATCCGGCTCGACCAGGTGCGAGAGCATCAGGCGGCGCTCCAGGAGATCGCCGACGA
>JALZEM010000282.1 GCA_030862005.1 Actinomycetota bacterium
CGATCCCGCGCGGCTCGAAGCCCGCCGCCGCCAGCGCCTTGAACGCGAGCCTGAGCGGCGGGTCGTCCGGCCGGAAGCGGTAGCCGCGGTACTTCTCCTCGAGCTCCAGCTTCAGCTCGCATTCGGCAAGCGACGCCGCAAACGTCATCGAGTCCACCATCTCCTGGACGATGTCCTGGAGCTTCCGCTCTTGCTGGGAGCGGGCCTCGGCGAGGACGGAGCAGCGGTCGGGGACGATGTTGCGCGCCGTTCCACCCCGGATCTCACCGACGTTCGCGGTCGTGTCGTCGTCGATCCTCCCGAGCCGAAGATCGGCGATCGCCCGCGAAGCCGCGTAGATCGCGGACCGACCCTCCTCGGGATGCATCCCCGCATGCGCGGCCCTGCCCTTGAACGTCGCATCCATCGCCGTGGAGTAGGGCGCCGCCGCCACGACCTCCCCGATCGGGCCGGCGTGGTCGAACACGAAGCCGATCGGAGCGGCGAGCCGCTGCACGTCGAATGCTTTGGCGCCCTCCAGCCCGGTTTCTTCCTTCGGCGTGAAGAGAAGCTCGATTCCCGCGTGCGGCCTGCGCTCCTCGATGATCCTTCGCGTCGCCTCGAGCATCACCGCGGCGGCAGCCTTGTTGTCGGCGCCCAGGATCGTGTCCTGCGCGTTCGTGACGACCCCGTCCTCGACCACCGGCTCGATGGGCGCGGTCGGCGGAACCGTGTCGAGATGGGCGCACAGAAAGAGCCGCGTTCCGCCGTCCGCGCCGCGTTCGGTCGGCTCCAGCCGCGCCAGGAGATTCCCCATCGTGCTCCCGATACGCTCGCCTGCGTCGTCCTCGTCGGCGTCGAGCCCAACTCCGCGGAGGTAGTCGATGACGCGGTCGGCCACGGCGCGTTCCTCGCCCGGCGCACTGGGAATCGCCGCGAGCTCGACGAAGAGCGAAACGAGATCGGGCGCCGGCATCGCCGCGATTCTAGGCGCGCGACGCTCTGACAATCCGGGCGCCCGTTCCGCGCATCGGGTCACACGACATGCGCGCTCACGCGCGTTAGGGTGAAGCCGAGCAGCGGGCGGGTCGGGACCCGAGTTACCCGCGCGCGGGTAAGTCGTGGCGCAAATCGAGCGGGCGCTAGACGGCGGCTTGGACGACGGCCTCGCGTGCGCGTGCGCGCTCGGCGGCGGCGCCCACGAAGTCCCGGAAGAGCGGTGCAGGCCGCGTCGGGCGTGACTTGAACTCCGGGTGGAACTGGCTCGCGACGAACCACGGGTGGTCCGGGATCTCGATGATCTCGATAAGCCGGCCTTCCTGAAAGGTGCCCGAGACGACGAGGCCCGCGTCGATGAGACGCGGACGGAAGTGGTTGTTGACCTCGTAGCGGTGGCGGTGGCGCTCGTAGACGACCGATTCGCCGTACGCGTCGTGCGACCGCGTCTCCTCCACGAGGTCGACCGGGTCGGCACCGAGGCGCATCGTGCCGCCGAGGTCCTCGATTTCCTTCTGTTCCGGGAGAAGGTCGATCACCGGATACGGCGTCTCGGGATCCATCTCGGTCGAGTTCGCTCCGGCGAACCCGACGACGTGGCGCGCGAAGTCCGAGATCGCGACGTGCATCCCAAGGCAGATTCCGAGGTACGGGATTCCTCGCTCGCGCGCGACCCGGCACGCGACGATCTTCCCCTCCCAGCCGCGAGAGCCGAACCCGCCGGGGACTAGGACGCCGTCTGCGCTCTCGAGCTCGCGTGCGGCCTCCTCGACGCTCATCCCTTCCGAGTCGACCCACCTGACCCGGACACCGACGCCGTGGTGGATGCCTGCGTGCTTGAGCGCCTCGTGGACGGAGAGGTACGCGTCCTGAAGCTTCACGTACTTCCCGACGAGCGCGATCTCGACGTCGCCGGAGCGCGCGCCGATCCGTTCGACGAGCTCGTCCCACTCGCCGAGGTCGGCGCCGCCCTCAGGAAGCCCGAGCCGACGGCAGACGAGCGCGTCGAGCCCCTCCTCGCGCAGGCGCTGCGGTACCAGATACACGTCGCTCACGTCCTCGTTCACGATCACCGCGCGCGTGTCGACGTCCGCGAAGAGCGCGATTTTCTCGCGGATGTCCCACGAGAGGGCCTCCGCCGACCGGCAGACGACAACGTCCGGATGGATACCGATCCGCCGAAGCTCGTTGACCGAGTGCTGCGTCGGCTTCGTCTTCAGCTCGCCGGCTGTCTCGATAAAGGGCACGTACGTGACGTGGACGTAGAGGACGTTCTCTGCGCCTGCCTCTCGGCGGAACTGGCGGATCGCCTCCAGGAACGGAAGTGACTCGATGTCGCCCACGGTGCCCCCGATCTCCGAGATGACGACGTCGGCGTCGCTCGTCGCGGCGATCCGGCGAATCCGCTCCTTGATCTCGTTCGTCACGTGCGGAATCACCTGCACGGTCGAGCCGAGGTACTCGCCCTTCCGCTCCTTCCGGATCACGGAGTACCAGATGCTTCCGGACGTGTGGTTCGCGTTCCGCGAGAGGTTCTCGTCGACGAAGCGCTCGTAATGGCCGATGTCGAGGTCCGTCTCGGCCCCATCCTCCGTCACGAACACCTCGCCG
>JALZEM010000296.1 GCA_030862005.1 Actinomycetota bacterium
GCGCGGGCTCGGACGGCGTACGACCTCTGGAGCGCGCCTCCAAGGTCGTTCTCGCTTCCCGCTTCCCGCTTGCCGCTTCCCGCTCGATGTACTCCCACATCCCCTCACGCCCCCCCTCGCGCCCGAATCCACTTTCGCGATACCCGCCGAATCCCGCCGAGGCGTCGAAGAGATTGGTCGAGTTGATCCACACGACGCCGCAATCCAGCTTCGGGGCGACGTCGAGCGCGAGGTTGATGTTCTCCGTCCACACGCTCGCCGCGAGGCCGTAGGGCGTGTTGTTCGCGAGCGCGACGGCCTCCGACGGCGTGCGGAAGGTCATCGACACGAGCACGGGCCCGAAAATCTCCACCTGGGCGATCGTTGACGACGGCGAGACGCCGGTGAATAGGGTCGGCGGGTAGAAGTAACCGTCGGTCGGGCATGCCCACGACGGCTGCCACATCGTCGCGCCTTCCTCGACGCCACGCTCGACGAGTCCCTTGATCCGCTCGAGCTGCACCGGCGCCACGATCGCGCCCATGTCCACGGCCTTGTCCAGCGGCGGCCCGACGCGCAGTCGCTCCATCCGCGCGCGCAGCTTGCCGAACAAGCGCTGGGCGACGCCTTCGTGCGCGAGGAGTCGCGAGCCGGCACAGCAGACCTGGCCTTGGTTGAACCAGATTGCGTCGACGACCCCTTCGACCACGCTGTCCAGGTCCGCGTCGTCGAAGACGACGAACGGGCTCTTCCCGCCCAGCTCGAGGCTCAGCTTCTTCCCCGACCCGGCCGTGGCGCGGCGGATGATGCGTCCCACTTCGGTCGATCCGGTGAACGCGATCTTGTCGACGTCCGGGTGCTCCACGATCGCCTTTCCCGTCTCGCCATCACCGGTGAGAATGTTGAGCACGCCCGGCGGCAACCCCGCCTCGTGCGCAATCTCGGCGAAACAGAGCGCCGTGAGCGGCGTGAACTCCGCGGGTTTGAGGATGGCCGTGCACCCCGCCGCGAGCGCCGGCGCCACCTTCCACGCGAGCATCAGCAGCGGGAAGTTCCACGGGATGATCTGTCCGACGACGCCGACGCCCGTATGACCGGGGAACTCGCTGTCGAGGAGCTGCGCCCACCCTGCGTGGTGGTAGAAGTGCCGTGCGACGAGCGGGATGTCGAGATCGCGCGTCTCGCGGATCGACTTGCCGTTGTCCATGCTCTCGATCACGGCGAGGAGTCTCGAGTTCCGTTGCACCGCGCGCGCGAGCGCGTAGAGATGACGCGCGCGCCCGTGCGGCCCGAGCTGGTGCCACGCCGGGAGCGCGGCTCTCGCCGCCGCCACCGCCGCGTCTACGTTCTCCGCGCTCCCCTGCGACACCCGCGCGAGCCGCTGCCGGTTCGACGGGTTGATGACGTCGAACAGCGCCCCGTCGGCGGGCTCGGTAAACCGGCCGCCGATGTAGTGACCGAACGTGTGGTTGTACTTGGCGAGCCACCCGAGGGCCGGCTTGTCGCTCTCGGGGGCGGGCCCCCATTCCATCGACTGGAAGATTTCGGAGACAGTGGTCATGAAAACTCCTACGAACTCAGAGCTGCGAGCTGCGGGCTGCGAGGTGCGAACGAGAGCCCTCGAGACGCCCTAGCTCGCAGTTCGCAGTTCGCAGCTCCGTTCAGATCATCGGATGCCTGTGCGCCGCCGAATACCGGCCTGTCACGAAGTGCTCCAATTGCCGCTCGACGTCCGTCAGCAGCGCGCTTGCGCCGAAGCGGAATAGGTCCGGCTTGAGCCACCGGTCCCCGAGCTCCTCCTTCATTAGGTACAGGTACTCGAGCGCCTGCTTGGCGGTGCGGATCCCCCCCGCCGGCTTGAAGCCGACGGCAAAGCCCGTCTGCTCGAAGTACTCGCGGATGGCGCGCACCATGACGAGCGCGAACGGGAGCGTTGCGTTGACCGGCTCCTTGCCGGTGGACGTCTTGATGAAGTCGGCGCCGGCCTGCATCGCGACCATGCTCGCGCGCGCAACGTTGTTCAGCGTCGCCAGCTCGCCGGTGGCCAGGATGGCCTTCATGTGCGCCTCGCCGCAGGCGCCGCGGAAGGCGCGCACTTCGTCGTAGAGGGCGCGCCAGTCGCCGACGAGGACGTGCG
>JALZEM010000307.1 GCA_030862005.1 Actinomycetota bacterium
CCGACGTGTCCGGGATGCCGTCGCCGTCGTCGTCGGGATCGTTTCGGTTCGAGATCTTGTCGTTGTCCCAGTCGGGCGGGAGGTCGGCCGCGGAGCACGGGTTCGTGCCGTTGTCGATCTCGTCCGCGTTCGAGTAGCCGTCGCCGTCCTCGTCCAGCTTCGCGTCGTAGGCGCCGGTGCACGTCGGAGGCGCTCCGCCGAAGTCGTTCGGCTCGAACACGTGGACGATGCTCGCGGCGTGGTCGGCGACCCAGATCGTCCCGGGGAACGGCTCCGCGTCGCCCTGCGCGATCACGTCGAGCGGCGACCAGCTCGATGCGCCGACGCTCGTGAACAGCGCCTCGTTCGTCACGCCCATGTCGCCCGCCGCGTTCAGCTTCACCCGGTAGACCTTGTTGTCGAAGCTCGCCGCGACCAGGTCGCCCTTCATCGCCTGGCCGAAGTTCGACGCGGTGTACTCGTCGAGGCCGTTCGTCGAGAAGGGCCACGAGGTGAGGGCGCCGCGCGCGCTCGGCGCGCGGTAGTCGCACTCGATCGCGTTCGCGATGTCGATCGGAGATTGCTTGCTCGCGTTGAACGTGTTCGCCTTGTTGCCTCGCGTCGGGTTCGGATGGCCTCCGTAGTACCCCGGGCCGGTGATCAGGTGCAGCGTGTCCGGCTCCGTGTCCCCCGGCTCGCTCACCTCGTTCGTGCAGACGCCGGCCGGACCTTCGTTCTTGGGTGGCGCGCCCCAGCCGCTGTTGCCTCCGTTGTCGATCGAGTACATGCGCCCGGCCTTCGTGATGACGACGTCGTACGCGTTGCGGAAGCCGGGCGCGTGCACCTTGACAGGGCCTCCGGCGAGAAGCTTCGCCTGGTTTTTGCCGTCGTTGCCTCCGAAGGGATCGTTCGCGTCGGGGCTTCCCGATCGGTTCTCGTCGTCGAGCGTCGGAAGGTCGTAGGTCGTGTTTCCGATCGCGTTCAGGTCGATCGAGAGGATCGCCGCCGAGAGGGCGTACTCGGGCAGGAGGGCGAAGTTGTTCGACGGCGCACCTTCGTTCGTGTTGCCGCCCATTGCGGCGTAGAGGACGTTCGTTACCGGATCGAGCTGCATCCCGTTGATCGAGTGGTTCTCCTCGGAGCGGGGAAGCCCGCGGACGAGGTCGAGGCGGTCCCAGCTCGTTCCGTTCCACGTGAGCCGCGAGAGCATGCTCGAGTTCGTGTCGAGGTTCACGTCGCCGCCGTCGGGCCCGGCGCCGATGCGCGGGTCGCTCGAGCCCACGTAGATCACGGGTTTCGAGGCGGTTCCGGTCACGAGCATCCCGGTGACCTGACGAGTCTTGAGCGACGTGTTGAGGCTGCCGTCGTCGTTGTGGTTCGGGATCGACTGGATCGAGGCGATCGTCTCGCCCGCCGTCACGGCGTAGTCGTTCGCCCCGTTGCGGATCACCTTGTACGCCTGGAGCAGGCCGTTTTGCTGCGCGACGTAGAGTCGCCCATCGGGGCCGAACTGGAGCGAGGTCGGGTTGCTCAGCGCCGTCCCCTTCAAGGTGCTCTTGCCGAAGCCGACGGGGGCCGCGGCGCACGGCGTCTGGGCGCCGAGGAAGAAGACCTCATGGACGTCGCTGGGGCTCCCGCCGCCCTGTATCTTCCCGCCGGCCGCGATGTAGACGCCGCCGTTGCAGACAGCGGCCTGGATCCCGTGGCGCGGGGTCGGCATCGGCGCGAGGGTGCGCCAGGCGTTGGTGGTGGTGTTGTAGGCCTCTACAGTGCCGAAGGTCTTGGCACCGCCCTCGCCGCCGATGATCAGGACCTCATCGCCGAGAGCGGCCGCGGCGAAGCCGCCCCGGGCGGTCGGAAGCGGCGCAAGGCCGGTCTGCCATGACGCCTTCGCAAAGTCGTAGGCCTGGTTGACCGTGGTCGTGGCGTCGATGTCCTTGTTCCGGCCTCCGATCGCGTAGAACTTGCCGTTCACGACCGCCGCGTGGAAGTGGTCGCGCGCGGTCGGCATGTCCGGGAGCTGCGCCCAGGTGTTCGCGACCGGGTCGTAGACGTCGAACCACGGCACCGCGACACCGCTCGCGAGCCCACCCGCGTAGTAGATCTTCCCCTGGTAGACCGCGACTCCGCCCGCTCCTCGGCCGCGGGGCATCTTCGCACCCTGCGTGAAGCTGTCGGTCTTCGGGTCGTAGATGTAGACGGTGTCGACGTGCGGACTCGGCCAGGCCGTGAGCCCGCCGATGTAGTAGATCTTGCCTCCGACCTCCACCCCCTGGATGTGGTCGAGCGACACCGGCAGCGGCTTGACGGTGCTCCAGCTGTTCGTAGCCGGATCGTAGGCCTGGTGAGCCGTGCCGCCGCCGGCGAGATAGAACTTCGCGCCGGCGTAGACGTACGACACTTCCTGCCGGTTGACCCCGCTCGGTGCGAGCGTCTTCCAGCTGCCCGTGGCGGCCGCGGCTCCGCTGCCGGACACAGGGACAGCGAGCGGAGCGTTCGCGCCCGAGTGGGCGACCTCGACCGTGGCCGCCTTCGATCCCGTGCTCTTCGGGGCGAATCCGACGGTCACGGACGTGGACGCGCCCGGTGCGAGCGTTACGTTCGAGGCGTCGTTGAACGAGTCGCTGAACTCGGAGGCGTTCGCGCCTGTCAGCGAGGTCGAGTCCACAACGATCGACGGGTCGCCCGACGCGCCGGCGTTCGTCAGCTGGACCGTCGCGGAGCTGGTGCTTCCGACCGAGACCGAGCCGAAGCTGAGGCTCGTGGGCGTGGCGGCGAGCGTGTTGGCAGCAGGGGCATCCAGGATCTCGATCGCCTTGATGGCGGGGTTCTCGATCACGTGGCCGAAGCGGATGTCGAGGGACGCATCGCTCGCGACCAGAAAGGACTTGACGACGCCCTTGTTGCCGCCGACGTCGGCGAACACGTCGTAGTTGTCGAGCACGAGCGCGCCCTCGACGAACACGTCGAAAACGCGCCCGCCGATCGTCTGCGTCCCCGAGTAGATCTCGGCGAAGTAGAGCCGGACCTCGTGGCGGCCGGCCGTCACCGGGAACGTCCACTCCATCTCGGCGCCGCCGGCAGGGTCGTAACGCTCCGTCTGGAACAGCGCCGCCGGAGTACCGGGCGGAACGGACGGATGCGTGAGGTCGATGGCCGACGTCGTCGAGAACAGGAAGTTCCCGGACTGCGAGGAGTTGACGTACGGCGAGGGGCTCGCCGTGGTGTCCCCGCTCCAGTTCGGCGTCGCGGCCAGAGCCGGCCCGCCTGCGTTCACACGGTAGAGGGTCGTCCCCGAGAGCGCGCTCGCAGGAAGCAGGAGAAACGGAACAGCCAGCAGGAGCGTGAGGAGCGCACGGCGCACGCCGGTCCGGGGATTTCTCATCGCATGTCGCCGTTCATTCGCCAAAGGTCGGTCCGACGGGCGAAGCCGCAGCAGGCGGGCCGATGTTTCAGGTTCCGTTGCAGCTTCGGAGCGGTCGCGATCGACGGCTTCTCGGCAGCCGTGCACCAGACGGTGGACGGTTGCCGGCGGTCGCCGAAGCGAGAGAGAATGATCATGTGGGTTGCCGGATCGCAGGAGCTCAAGGCCGCAGGGTCCTCGGACGATCAGCGGGAGGTCAGCCCCGCGCGAACGATCATACAGGAGCTGTAACTATACGAGACCTGTCATCAGAATGTTGGCGATTCCCGCATTTTCTGGCGGGTGCCCCCGTATTCGCTCGAGCCGGAATGCGAGCGAGCGGACACGACTTGTGAACAGGGCCGTCACGCCCGATCTTCACGGTCTGAGCGAGGAGAGGTTGCCGCCGGCAAAGCATCAGCGTCGCACGCGCGTCCTGTTTCTCCACAGCACCGCGCTCGGTCACTCGACCTACGGCGCGCTCCTCGAACGCCGTGCCGACGAAAGCACTGACCTCGACGCCGTCCACGTCCACTTCACGCCGCCCCGCTCGATGCGGGCGGGCGCCAAAGGATTCAACCGCTTCACCGGGTACGACTTCTCGAGTTCGCGCCGCATGCTGCTGTGGCGGCTGTACGTGACCCACCGGCTCACGTCACGCTTCC
>JALZEM010000152.1 GCA_030862005.1 Actinomycetota bacterium
CGGAGCCGAACCGTGAGAAGGTCGGCCGTCTGACGCAGGACCAGGTGCGCCGGATCGCCGAGGCCAAGCTGGTCGACCTGAACGCGCGGGACGTCGAGCATGCGATGCTGGTAGTGGCAGGCACGGCGAGGTCGATGGGCGTTGAGGTGGAGCAGTGATTTCGCCTGCACGACGTGGGGAAGGCGTGCGGGGGAACCGGGAGGTGTCCCTGGCAGTAGGAAGGCGGTCCGTCGGGGGAACATGGTTTCCCCACGAACACGCGTCGGGACGACGCGTGTTGTCGAGCACGCGATGCTGGTAGTGGCAGGCACGGCAAGGTCGATGGGCGTCGAGGTGGAAGGGTGAGCAGCCACGGGAAGCGCTACCGGCAGGCACGCGCGGCGATAGACCGCGAGCACCTTTACTCCCCGCTCGAGGCGGTTCGCCTGCTCAAGAGCGCTGACGCGACGAAGTTCGACGAGACGGTCGAGGTTCACTTCAACATGGGCCTGAACGTCCGCCACGCGGACCAACAGCTCCGCGGGACGGTGATGCTGCCGCACGGCACCGGAAGGGACGTTCGTCTCGCCGTCTTCGCCGAGGGCGAGAAGGCGAAGGAGGCGGAGGAGGCCGGTGCCGACGTCGTCGGTGCAGCCGATCTCGCACAGAAGATCGAGGCAGGGTTCGACGAATTCGACGTCGCGATCGCGACGCCGGACATGATGGGCACGGTCGGGAAGCTCGGCCGGATCCTCGGTCCGCGTGGAAAGATGCCGAACCCGAAGACTGGAACGGTGACCTTCGACATTGCCAAGGCTGTTCGCGAGGCGAAGACGGGCAAGCTCGAGTACCGGACGGATCGCGGCGCGAACGTCCACCTGACGGTTGGGAAGAAGAGCTTCGACGAGCGCCGGCTCCTCGAGAACTACGCGGCGGTTCTGGACGAGATCGTCCGGGCGAAGCCGGCCGCGGCGAAGGGCCGTTACATCCGCTCGGTCACGCTGACGAGCTCGATGGGGCCGGGGATCAAGATCGACCCGGCGCGCACGCGCGACATCGCCGCCGAGCTCGACGAGGAGAAGGAGGCCGTTCCCGCATAATCGTAGGGCCGGATTTGTCCGGCTCGCAGGACCACAAAGCCCGTCGCCAGAGACAGCCGGCAGCCCGTCAGGGCAGAAGACCAGCCTAGGCGGCCGAGAGAGAACTCGCCTCTACTCGTGCCCGCCAGCGGGCACGACGTTTTTCGAGGAGGTGAGTGAATGCTGAGACAGGACAAGGAGCAGGTCGTCGCGGAGCTCGTGGAGCGCCTGCGGACCTCGGACACGCTGATCGTCGCCGACTACCGCGGCCTGACGATGACGGACATCGACGGTGTCCGCACCGAGCTCCTGAAGCACGGCGCGCGCTTCTCCGTCGTCAAGAACACGCTGACACGGCGTGCGGCCGACGCGGCTGGCGTCGAAGGTCTGCACGAGTTCCTTGACGGGCCGACGGCGATCGCGTTCGTGGGGGACGGCGACATGGTCGCGGTCGCCAAGACGCTGAACGACACGGCCCGGCAGACGAAGGTGCTCGAGCTCAAGGGTGGCATCCTGGAAGGCCGCGCGATCACCGCCGCGCAGGTGAAGGACCTTGCCGGTCTTCCCCCGGCCGAGGTGCTTCGCAGCCAGGTGGTCGGGGCGGTCGTCGGTCCGTTGAACGCGATCGTCGGGCTGTTCGCCGCGCCGCTCCGCGATCTCGTCGGGGTGATCGATGCCCGAATCGCGCAACTCGAGGAGGCTGATCCGAAAGCCGAAGGGGAGCATGCTCCGCGCGCGGCCGACGCCGAGCCGGAGTTGGAAGAGGGGCCGCCGCCCGAAGCGGCAGCGGAGCAGGCGCCGCGCGACGAGGAGCAGCCTGAAGCGCCGGGCTCCGCCGAAGACCAGCAAACCCCGTCCGCGGACTCGACGGAGTCGGTCGTGGCCGGTGCAGAGGACGAACAGACGACTACGGACGAACAGGAGGCTTAGATGGCAACCGATACCGCGAAGCTCGTCGAGCAGCTCGGGAAGATGACCGTGCTCGATCTCGTCGAGCTCAAGAACAAACTCGAGGAGGAATGGGGGGTCACGGCCGCTGCTCCAGTCGCTGTGGCCGCACCGGGTGCCGTTGGGCCCGCGACGGACGGCGGAGCCGCAGCGGAGGAGCAGACGGAGTTCGACGTGATCCTCTCGGGCCCGGGCGAGAAGAAGATCCAGGTGATCAAGGTCGTGCGTGCGATCACCGGCCTTGGCCTCAAGGAGGCGAAGGACCTCGTCGACGGCGCACCCAACCCGGTCAAGGAGGGCATCGCCCGCGAGGAGGCCGACTCGATCAAGGGCCAGCTCGAAGAGGCCGGCGCGACCGTCGAGATCAAATAGAGACGCGCCTCCGGCGCATCTGTTCGCATCCGTAGGGGCCGGACATTCCGGCCCCTACGCGTAAGGGTTTGTCAACGTCCTGTAAAGGTTCACCCGTTCCAGGGGGCGTGGGCTAACACGGCTGCCGCGACCGGCCGAAACAGTGTCCAGGCGGGTCCCGCCGTACACGCACCACTGGAGGCGAACGACGAATGAGGGTGAAGACGATCTTTCTTGCACTCGCGGCTCTGGCGCTTGCGCTCAGCGTGGCGTTTGCGCAGCCGGGGAACGCGAGCGCGAAGGGGAAGGGCAACGGACGGGGTCATTCGAAGGCCGGCCACTCCGGCGGCGGGAAGCCGAGCTGGGCGGGCGGCGGGTCGACCTCCGGCGAGGCGCACGGCAACGGCCACGGCAAGCAGGCCGAGAAGGCCGCCGCGCGCGCCGCGAAGAACGCCGCCCGCCTGAAGAAGGCGAAGACGGAGAAGGCAAAGCAGCAGAAGGCAAAACAGCAGAAGGCGAAGGAGAAGAATGCGATCGCGGAGGCCGCCGACGCGTTCTTCGGCGATGACGAGGAGTCCGAAGCCGAGGAGGCCGCCGAAGCCGCCGAGGAAGCCGCCGAGGAACTGGATGGCGAGGAGAAGAATCCTGCCTTCGCCTGTTTCGCGGCGCGCATCGAGATGGGCGAGGAGGCGTTCGCCGACGAGTACGGCGAGAACCACAACCAGCGAAACGCGTTCGGCAAGTGCGTCTCCGAGCAAGCGCACGAGATGCACTCGGACGAGGAGGAGGCCGCTGCAGAATGCGCTCCCGCCGAGGCCGAGGAGACGGAGTTCGAGGTCGCTGTTTCCGGAGAGGAGGGCGAGGCGTCCGAGGGCGAGGAGCCCGCTGACGAGACGGGCGACGCATGCGGCGAATCCCCCGGCGACGCGCAGTGCGATCCCGCCGACGTCGACGAGACCGAAGCCTCCGAATCGGCCGAAGGCGACGCCGAGGAGCCGGCTGAGGAGATCCCGAACACGTGTGACGCGCCCGAGGGCGAGGCCGCGGACGAAGGCGACGCCGCCGACGACGTCGCTTCGACGGAGCCCGCTTCGGAGGCCGGCGATGACGCAGCCGGCGACGACGAGATGCTCGAGGAGGCGGCTGCGTACCTGCAGCAAGCGCTTCTGAGCGCGTCCTTTAGCTAAGCGGCTCCCATCACCCAGTGCCGTCGTAGGGGCCGGATTCGTCCGGCCCCTACCTGTTGCGGTGGGCGGCGAGGGCGGCCCCGTTCGCTTTTTGCGCGCAAATCGGGTATAGTCCTCGCCAGATCGCGGCTTTCCGCGGGTTTATGCTTGCGGAGGATCGGCCGCGTCTGCTACCCTGATGGGTCGCGCCGCTTCC
>JALZEM010000154.1 GCA_030862005.1 Actinomycetota bacterium
AAGCCCGCCTCGCGCGCGCGGGTGATGCCGAGGATCCCGTTCGCGTTCGCCTGGTCGTAGTGGCAGAGGCCGCCCGCCTCGTGGACGATGTCGACGATCTCGTGGATGTGCGGATTGAAGAGGCCGGTGTCCTCGGGGTTCGTGATCATCAGCCCGGCCGTTCGTTCGGAGACCGCCGCCTTGATCGCGTCCGGCTCCGGGTAGCCGTTGTCTCCGGGGTACACGGTGACAACCTTGAAGCCCGCGGTCGACGGCCCGGCGCCGTCGCAGGGGTGTGAGAAGATCGTCGTCACGATCTCGTCGCGGTCCCGGTCCCCGCGCGCCTCGTGGTAGGCGCGCATCATGCGGGCGTTCGCGTACACGCCCTGGGAACCGCCCGACGGCTGGAACGAGAACCGGTCCATGCCCGAGATCGCGCAGAGCATCCGCTCGAACTCGTGGAGGATCTGGAGTATCCCTTGGACGGTCTCGTCGTCCTGAAGCGGATGGAGGTCCGCGACCTTCGGCGAGCGGACGAGCTCCTCGTTCACCTTGGGGCTGTACTTCATCGTGCACGTCCCAAGGCCGAGGTGAATGTTCACGTCGTTCCCGAGCGTCTCCTGTGAGAGGCGGAGGTAGTGGCGCAGCACCTGCGGCTGACTCAGCTCAGGTAACCGCGGCGGCCTGGAGCGGCGCAGCGTATCGGGGACGCCGGCGAGGGCATCGCCCGCGCTCTCCCGGATTTCCTGCTCGGGCTCGGGCACGAGGAGCCCCCGCTCGCCCTCGTTCGACAACTCGAGGATGATCGGCTCGTTCCAGCTCGCTTGGTGGAAGGGACGAAGCGTCATCGCAGCACCTCCGCAAGCTCGTCGACGAGGCGGTCGATGTCCGCCTTCGTGTGCACCTCCGTCACGCAGTACAGCGCGCTCTGCCCGAGCATCGGGAACTCGGCGGAGAGTTCCTTCCCGCCGAAGATGCCGCGCTCGCGGAGCGCGCTGTTCACGCCGGCGACGGTTCTCCCCGTCCCTTCGAAGTCGACCACGAACTCCTTGAAGAACGGCGCGCCGAGTGCGGGCGCCCGAACGCCCGGGAGCTCGCCGAGCCGCCGGGCCGCGTACCGGGCGCGCTCCATGATCCCCCGCCCGAGCTCGGCGAGGCCGTGCGGGCCGATCAGGGCGAGGTACGACCCCGCCGCGATCGCCCAGAGGAACTGCGTCGTCCCCGTGTACTCCTTCGACTCCCCCCGCTGGACGTACGACGTCCGGTCCCAGCGCACTTCGCCGAACGCGTACTCTCCCTCGACGACCGTGGGCCCGAGCCCGATCAGGAACGTCGGGAACTCGGCGACGTAGCGCTCCTCGTCGGGCGCGGCCACGAACCCGGCGAGGCCGCCTCCGTAGTGCATGTGGATGCCGAGCGGCTGGAGCTCGCCGCAGACGAGGTCGGCGCCGTAGCGGGAGGGAGCCTCGAGCACGCCGAGTGAGACCGGGTCGACCCCGACCACGCAGAGCGCACCCGCGTCATGCGCGGCGGCGGCGACCTCCGCCGCCTGCGTCTCGATCGTCCCCAGGTAGCCGGGCGTCTCGAGGTAGACGCAGCCGACGTCCTCAGAGAGCTCGTCGCGCAGCCGGTCGAGGTCGAAGAGGCCGCTCCGCGGGTCGAACGGGAGCTCGACGACCTCGCCCGACGGACGGCAGTAGCCCGTCACGATCGAGAGCCGCTCGGCGCCCATCGAGCTCGCCACGAGCGCGGTGCTGCGGCCGGTGACCCGCAGGGCCATCGAGATCGCAGTCGCGGCCGCCGAGCCCCAGTCGTACGTAGGCATGCTGACCGCGTCCAGCTCGACAAGCTCGCCCATCATGCTCGCGAACTCGAAGAGCGCCTGCAGCTTGCCGTGGTCGGTGTACGTCTCGCCGTAGTAGGCGGTCAGGAACTCGCCGCGGTTCGCGATCTCGTCGCACACGGCCGGGACGTAGTGCTGCCAGCAGCCCGCGCCGAGGAAGCTGAGCGTGCGGGCGCACGTCTCGTTCCGGTCGAGGACGCGCTCGACGTGCCGGCGAAGCGCGTATTCCGAGCGCAGCGGGTCGGGCAGATCGAGGCGGCCGGCGAAGCGCAGGCGGTCGGGGATGGCTCCGTAGAGCTCCTCGACGTTGTCCGCACCGATCTCGTCAAGCATCTCCCGCTTTACGCGCGGCACCGAGTTCGGGACGTAGGGGTGGGCCGGAGAGCCTTCACTCATGGTCCTGACCTCCTCGCTCGTCGTTACGACCTGACGCGGTAGACGATGTCGCGGTTGTAGCCGACCAAGACGCGCATGTAACCGGCGAGCATGGCATCGACGGCGGGGTCGCCGGTGTCGACCTGCAGAGGGCTGCCCCCGAGCGCGCCGATCTTCGCCTCGGTCGCGACGACGACGATTCCGTCGCGGCCCACGTGCTCGATCACGCGCGGTGAGAGCTGCTGGTTTCCGCGCCCGAAGACGAACCCCTGCCCGCCGACCGGCGTCACGAGGATCGCCGCGTCGCCACCCTCGGCGAGCCGGGCGAGCGTCGCCTCGTCGGCGTCCTTCGCAAGGCAGGCGGCGTCGCGCACGACGTCGACGCCGACGAGCGTCTTCTCGAGGCCGAGCAGGTCGAAGATCGCCCTCGTCGTCGTTCCCGGTCCGACGAACCAGGTCCGCTCGCCGAGGACTCGGTCGACGACGTAGTGCGCGATCGCCTCCTGGGCCGCGCGGTCGCCCGCGAGCGACCGCGCCTTCGCGCTTTGGACGAGGCGTCCCTCGGCCGGAACGGTCATGTACCCGTGGAGGCGCGGCGAGACGACGCCCGCACCGAGAGCGGACTCGTCGACGTCCATCACCTCGGCCTCTACGAACGTGCGCACGCCGCCGCGAACGAACCGAAGGGCGAGCTCGCCCGCGCTGCGCGGGTTGACGGCGAACACTGCCGAGTGCATCTTCACACCGGCCGGGATGCCCAGCACCGTCACTCGGTCGCCGATCGCCCGGAAAACGTCGACGGCGGTGCCGTCGCCCCCGGCGAAGAGAAGGAGGTCGATACCGCGAGCGACCATCGCGGCGGCGGCGGCCCGCGTGTCCGCGGCCG
>JALZEM010000343.1 GCA_030862005.1 Actinomycetota bacterium
CGCTCGTCGAGGCACTCCGTGACGGGACAATCACCGCGGTCGCGACCGACCACGCGCCGCACGCGCGCCATGAGAAGGAGGTCCCGTTCGAGGCCGCGCCCTTCGGCGTCACCGGGCTCGAAACCGCGTTCGCCGCCCTGTACACACGGCTTGTCGAACCGGGCGTCCTCCCGCTCGAGACGCTGCTCGAACGGATGAGCGCGGGCGCGGCGCGCATCTACGACCTCGATGCACCGCGCATTGCCGTCGGCGCGAGCGCGAACGTCGTTCTCCTCGATCTCGAGACGGCGTGGCGGCCGGACGAGCGCTCGTTCCAGTCGAAGTCTGCGAACTCGTGGCTGCTCGGCCAGACCCTCCGCGGAAAGGTCGCGCTGACCGTTGCGGACGGCCGGGTCGTCTTGGGATGAGCTTCCTCATCCTCGAGGACGGAACGATCTTTCGCGGCCGGTCGGTCGGCGCTGACGGGATCGCGTTCGGCGAGGCTGTCTTCACGACCGCGATGAGCGGCTACCAGGAGATCGTCACCGACCCGAGCTACGCCGAGCAGCTCGTCTGCTTCACGGCGCCGATGATCGGAAACTACGGAGTCGATCCGGTGCGGTCAGAGTCGGATCGGCCGCACGCCCGTGCCGTCGTGATGCGGCGCGCGACGGGATCAGCGTGGACGCGGTGGCTGGCGGCGCACGGGGTCGTCGCACTCGACGGCGTCGACACCCGCTCGCTCGTCCTTCACCTGCGCGAGCGCGGCGCCATGCGTGCGGCCGCGGTCGCGGGCGACGCCTCGCCGTCGCACGTTCTTGCGCAGGTGCGCGCGCAGGCGCCGATGGCGGGCCGAGGCCTCGTCGTGGGTGTTTCGACCGATGTGCCGTACACGCTCGGAGGATCGGGCCCGCGCGTGACGGTGATCGACTACGGCTGCAAACGCTCGATCCTCGAGCGGCTCCTCGCCGCGGGCGCGCGGGTGAAGGTGGTTCCGCACCACGCGAAGGGCGCAGAGATCCTCGCCGACGCCCCGCACGGCGTCGTGCTCTCGAACGGCCCCGGCGACCCGGCCGCGCTCCCTGCCGAGATCGAGGTCGTGTCCCGGCTCCTCGGCCGCGTCCCGATCCTCGGCATCTGCCTCGGCCACCAGCTGGTCGGCCTGGCGGCCGGGTTTCGGACGCGCAAGCTCCCGTTCGGCCACCGTGGGGCGAACCATCCGGTGCTCGAGCGCCGCTCCGGGCTCGTGCTTGTGACGGCGCAGAATCACGGTTTCGCGGTGGAGGGAGAAGGGCACGAGGTCAGCCACGTGTCCCTGTACGACGGGACGGTCGAGGGGCTCGACCTTCCGCGCCTCGGCGTCCGCTCGGTGCAGTTCCACCCCGAGGCGGGGCCTGGGCCACACGACGCGCGCCCGCTGATCGACGATTGGGTCGAGGAGCTGAGGCTTGCCCAGGCGGCCTGACCTTGGCTCGATCTGCCTGATCGGCTCGGGGCCGATCGTCATCGGCCAGGCGTGCGAGTTCGACTACGCCGGGAGCCAGGCGCTCAAGGTCCTCCGTGCGGAGGGATTCCGAACGATCGTTGTCAATTCGAACCCTGCGACGATCATGACCGACCCCGGTTTCGCCGATCGAACGTACCTCGAGCCACTCGATGCAGATGGCGTCGCCGACGTTCTCGACCGTGAGCGACCGGATGGCCTTCTGCCGACGCTGGGCGGGCAGACCGCTCTCAATCTTGCCGCCGAGCTCGCGGCGGGCGGGATCCTCGCGGAGCTCGGGATCGAACTGATCGGAGCGAGCCTCGACGCGATTCGGCGGGCAGAAGACCGGAAGCTCTTCCGCGAGACGATGGAAAGCGTCGGTCTTCGCGTTCCCGCAAGCCGAATCGTCACGGCGGTCGAGGAGCTCGAAGGGGTCGACGTCCCCGCCGTCGTTCGTCCGGCGTTCACGCTCGGCGGGCACGGGGGCGGCTTCGTCGAGACGACGCCGGAGCTCGTCCGCCAGGTCGACACGGGTCTTCGGGAGAGCCCGATCGGCCAGGTGCTCGTGGAGGAGTCCGTGCGTGGCTGGGACGAGTTCGAGCTCGAGGTGATGCGGGACCGAAGCGACAACGTCGTCGTCGTCTGCTCGATCGAGAACCTCGACCCGATGGGCGTGCACACGGGCGATTCGATCACCGTCGCGCCGCAAATGACGCTTTCCGATGCTGCATACCAGGAGTTACGCGACGCCGCGGCCACCGTCGTACGCGCGGTTGGCGTCGAGACAGGGGGGTCCAACATCCAGTTCGCGCGCGAGCGCGAGACGGGCGAGCTCCGCGTGATCGAGATGAACCCGCGCGTTTCGCGCAGCTCGGCGCTCGCGAGCAAGGCGACCGGGTATCCGATCGCCAAGGTCGCCGCGAAGCTCGCGGTCGGCTACACGCTCGACGAGATCCCGAACGACCTGACCGGGACGACCCCGGCAAGCTTCGAGCCGACCCTCGACTACGTCGTCGTGAAATGCCCACGCTTCGCGTTCGAGAAGTTTCCGGGCGCGGACGAGACGCTCGGGACGCAGATGAAGTCCGTCGGGGAGGCGATGGGGATCGGCCGGACGTTCACCGAGGCATTCCTGAAGGCGTGGCGCTCGCGCGAGCTCGAGGACGCCGACGCGAGCCTTGAGCTTCCGGCCCGGGCGCATCCGTGGTTCCACGAAGAGCTCGAGCGTGCCAAGTCGACGCTTTCTACCTTGACGTCAGCCGATGACCTCGTCGCCGACGACTGGATCGCCCTCAAGCAAGCGGGCTGGCCGGACGCCGCGATCGCGGAGCGATGCAAAACGAGCGAGGACGTCGTCCGAGCGAGGCGCTGGGCGACCGGCGTCCGCCCCGCCTATCGCCGTGTCGACTCGTGCGCCGCCGAGGTCGAGGCCGGCTCGAACTACTTCTACTCGACCTGGGGCGAGGCGGACGAGGCCCCGAGCCACCTACGGGACAGGCCGGTGGCGGTCATCCTCGGGTCGGGCCCGAACCGGATCGGACAGGGCATCGAGTTCGACTATTGCTGCGTTCACGCCGCGCAGAGCTTTCGCTCGCTCGGGTACGAGGCGGTCATGGTGAACTGCAATCCCGAGACCGTATCGACGGACTACGACACGTCCGACCGCTTGTACTTCGAACCGCTCGGACCGGAGGAGGTGCTCGAGATCTGTGCGCGCGAGCGCCCGGCCGGCGTCGCGATCCAGTTCGGCGGCCAGACGCCGTTGAAGCTCGCACGCGCGCTCGAGGCCGCCGGGCACCGGATCCTCGGCACGCCGTACGACGCGATCGATCTCGCCGAGGATCGCGAGCGGTTTGCCGCCGTCTGCGGCGTACTCGGGCTCGCGGTGCCGGCCTGGGGGATCGCGGACGGGCCTGAGAGCGCGGTCGAGATCGCCGAGCAGATCGGGTTTCCCGTTCTCGTCCGGCCGTCGTACGTGCTCGGTGGACGCAGCATGCGCGTCTGCTACGGCGCCGACGCGGTCGCCGGAGCGGCGCACCGAGGCGCGCGGCTCCTCGTCGACCGCTTCCTCGAAGGGGCGGTGGAGATCGACGTCGATGCGCTCTCGGACGGGACGGAGACGTACGTCGCCGCGGTGATGCAGCACGTCGAGGAAGCGGGCGTGCATTCAGGCGACTCGTCCTGTGTTCTGCCTGCGCCGTCGCTCGACGACGCGACGCTGGACGAGGTCCGTGAGCTCGTCCGCACGCTCGCGCGCGCGCTCGGCGTCGTCGGCCTCGTGAACGTCCAACTCGCCCTCAGCGACGGCCGGATCTTCGTGCTCGAGGCGAATCCGCGCGCGTCCCGCACCGTCCCCTTCGCGAGCAAGGCCACCGGCGTAAACCTCGTCGCGGCAGCCTGTCGCGTGATGGCGGGGGTGCGGCTCGATGCGCTCGCTCTTCCCCCTGAGGGCCGCGTCCACCAGGTGAGCGTCAAGGCCGCGGTTTTCCCGTTCGCCCGGTTCCCCGGCGCGGACCCGGTCCTCGGCCCCGAGATGCGCTCGACGGGCGAGGTCATGGCGAGCGCCGACGACTTTCCGACAGCGTTCGCGAAGGCCGAGCGAGCGGCGGGACGGCCGCTTCCGCGCGGCGGCCGCGCGTTCCTCTCCGTGAAGGACGCCGACAAGCCGGCAGCGCAGACACTCGCGCGTCGACTGACGAATCTTGGCCTGGAGCTCGCCGCCACGGGCGGAACGGCCGAGGCGCTCGCCTCGGCGGGCATCCCCGTCACCCGCGTCCGGAAAGTCTCGGAAGAAGGACCCGGTGCGACCGTCGTCGACCTGATCCGCCGCGGACGCTGCGACCTCGTGATCAACACGCCCGCCGGGCGCGGGGCCCGCTCCGACGGCTATTTGATCCGCGAAGCGGCCCTCGTTGCGCGCGTCCCGTGTATCACGACCGTCGCGGGCGCGGCGGCGGCGGTGACCGCGATCGCCGAGGCCCGCCGCGGAGAAGCCCTCTCGCTCCAGGAACGTGTTGCGGCGCGAAGCGCTTAGGGTTCTCGCCTCCGAGCGGGTCGGTCCGTATCGGCTTCTCCGGCTCGACCGCGGGAACCTGGAGCCCGGTGCACCGGGTCAGTTCTTCATGCTCTCGCCGCCGGGTCGCCTTCTCCCACGCCCGATGAGCCTCTGCCTCGCGCCGCCCCGCGAGCTCGCATTCCTGATCGATCCGGTCGGGAAGGGGACGCGCGCGCTCGCAGCGGCCGACCCCGGCGAGCCGATCACCGTCCTCGGGCCGCTCGGGAACGGCTTCTGCCTCCATGTGGAGCAGCCGCTCCTCGTCGCCGGCGGAATCGGTGTGGCACCGTTCCCCCGCCTCTCGCACTCGCTCGGCGAACCGCCGGCGTTGCTCGGGTTTCGGACTCCGGCTCACGCAGAGGCGGCTGCGCTCGTCCCCAAGGCCGAGGTCGTCCTCGACCCGACGCTCGTGACGGACGTGATGCCGCCCGACTACGACATCTTCGCGTGCGGCCCGGAGCCGATGCTCTGGGAGGTAAGGCGTCGCGCGCCCGACGCGCAGCTCGCGTGGGAGGCGCCGATGGCGTGTGGCTACGGCGCGTGCTATGGCTGCGCGGTCGAGATCGGGGGCGAGCTCCGGCGCCTCTGCGTCGACGGCCCCGTCCTCGAGCGAAAACCCTCGCGCCGGAGACAGGACAGGCGGAAGGAGGCGGCGTGATCCTGAACGCTTCGGGCTGCCTCGACGCGCTCGTCGCGCCGGACGTCGCGCGGAGCCTCGACGCCTTCGTCACCAAAACGGTGACGCCGTTTCCGCGCGGGGGGAATGCGCCCGTTCGAATCGCCGAGACCGAGTGCGGAATGCTGAACTCGATCGGCCTTGCGAACCCCGGCATCGACCGCTTCGTCGAAAGCGTCTTGCCGCGGCTGGCGGAGCTCGGCCTCCCGATCTGGGTCTCGGTCGGTGGATTCGGCGCGGCCGATTACGCCGACCTCTGCCGCCGCCTCGACGTGCGGCCCGAGGTCGACACGATCGAGCTGAACCTCTCGTGCCCGAACGTCGAGGCCCCGGAGGAGACGGTCGCCGGCGTCGTCGCCGCCGCGCGTGCGGCGACCGGCAAGACGCTGTACGCGAAGCTTTCACCTGCCGTTCCCGACGTGGCGGCGGCTGCGACGGCCGCGGCCGAGGCCGGCGCGGACGGGCTCTCGCTCGTGAACACGATCCGCGGGCTCGCGCTCGACGAGCGGACGCTCCGCCCGACGCTCTCGACGGGAAGCGGCGGCTATTCGGGGCCGGCCCTCCGTCCGATCGCGCTCGCCGCGGTCTTCGCTGCGTACGCGGCTACGCGCCTGCCGATCGTCGGCATGGGCGGCGTCGAGACGGGGCACGATGCGTTCGAGCTGATTGCGGCCGGCGCATCCGCATGCGCGCTCGGAACCGTCCTCTTCGCCGATCCCGGTGCGCCTTCACGCGTGCGGTCCGAGTTGGCCGAAGAAGCGGAACGATTCGGCGTTGAGACGCCGGCCGCAGCACGCGGCGTGGCGCACACGATCGTCAGCAGCGCGTTGTCATTTCAGACAAAAACGCCTGCAATCGCGTCGGAAATGTGAGGCTTGCACGCGCGCGGCACGGTGCTAGAATCGCGCGCCATGCAGGCGTCGCGAACGCAGGTGCAAGCGCCTCTCCGCTCGCTGGATCAACGGATGGAGGCGCTCCGACGGGCGAACGAGATTCGCGTCCGGAGGGCGCAGCTGAAGAAGGATCTCAAGGTTGGATCGGCCGACGTCGAGACGATCCTGCGCGATCCGCCGGACTACGTTGAGACCGCAAAGGTGATAGACATCTTGATGGCGGTGCCAAAGTTCGGACGCGTCAAGGCCGCTCGCTTCCTGAACCAGTGCCGGATAAGCCAGTCGAAGACGGTGGGCGGTCTCTCCGAGCGGCAGCGGGCAGAGCTCGTCGGGCTCCTGCGCCGCTGAGCGTCCCGCCAAAAGTCTTCGTCGTCACGGGCCCGTCGGGCGCCGGCAAGGGAACGATCATCAAGCTGTTGCTCGCGCGGATCCCCGACCTCGAGCTCGCGGTCTCGGCGACGACCCGAGAACAGCGCCCTGGCGAAGAGGACGGGCGCGAGTACTGGTTCATCTCGGACGACGAGTTCGACCGTAGGCGCGACCGCGGCGAGCTGCTCGAGTGGGTCGTCTTTCCCTGGGGCCAACGCTCCGCGACGCTGTACTCGGAGATCGGCCGCATCGCCGCGGGCGGTCGCGTTGCGGTCCTCGAGCTCGAGCCCGAGGGCGCTCTCAGGGTGAAGCGGCGTGTGGCCGGGAGCGTGACCATCTTCGTCGACGCGCCCCTTCCCGAACTCGAGCGGCGCCTCCTCGAGCGGGCGACCGAAAGTGCGGGAGAAATCGGCGAGCGCCTCCGTCTCGCGCGCGAGCAGAAGGAGCAGGCGGTCGCGTTCGACTACGTTGTCGTCAACGACGACGTCGACCGCGCGGCCTCGGAGGTCGCAGATATCGTGGAGGGAGAGCTGACGGGTAGACTGTCGGCGATATGATCGAACCGCGCGTCGACGATCTCCTCGGGCACAGCGACTCGCGCTACGGCCTGGTCATCATGGCCGCCAAGCGAGCGAGGCAGATCAACAACTATCACCATCAGCTCGGCGAGGGCACGTTCGAGGACTTTCCGCCCCCGCTTGTCCAGTCCCGCTCGAAGAACTACCTCACGATCGCCCTCGAAGAGATCGCCGAGGGCAAGATCACGCACGAGTACACGCGCTAGCGCGCGGGCGTCGGGCGTCGGGCGAGACGTGGCCGCGCGCGGGTGCG
>JALZEM010000349.1 GCA_030862005.1 Actinomycetota bacterium
CGCGGCCGAGAAGCGGCTGGGTCTCGCCGAGAACGGCTCGGCTCACGTTCTCGACTTCGTACCGATACGCGTTTCCCGGCTCGAACTCGACCCGCTCGACCCGTCCGGCACGGCGAATCTCGAGCGCCGGCTCGAGATGGTGCCACGGGTCGCGCACGGCGATCGTCCCCTCGGATCCGACGACCTCGAGCTCCTCGCGCGACGGGATATCGATCCCGCAGTCGAAGTACGTGAGGACGCCTTCGGAATGGCGAAGGACCGCGACGAAGCGGACGTCGAGCCCGTTCTCGTTCGCGACCCGCTCTGCGAACACGCGGTCAGGCTCGCCCGCAAGGAAGCGGCCGACGTTGACGCAGTAGCAGCCGACGTCCATGAGCGATCCGCCGTCCGCTCCTGCGAAGAGCTTGCGGTCTTCCGGCTCCGTCGCCGGAAAGCTGAAGGACGCCCGAACGACGCGAAGCTCGCCGACGACGCCCCCGCGGACGAGCTCGCCGAGGCGAATCGTCTGCGGGTGGTGGCGGTACATGAATGCCTCCATGAGGATGAGCCCGCTCCGCTCGGCGAGGTCGAAGGCTTCCTCGGCCTCGGCGGTGTGGCGCGTCAGCGGCTTCTCGCAGAGGACGTGCTTTCCCGCCTCGAGCGCTCGCAGCGTCCACGGCACGTGCAACTCGTTCGGCAGCGAGACGTAGACAGCATCGATCTCGGCGTCCTCGAGGAGCTCCTCGTAGCTCCCCCAAGCTCGCTCCAGCCGATTTTTGCGCGCGAACGCCTCCGCCCGCGCGCGATCGCGGCTCGCGACCGCGACGAATCGGGCGATCTCCGACTCGGCGGCGTCGTCGAGCACGAGCAGGTTGATACGCGCGGTCGAAAGGATGCCCCACCGAACGGTCACGGCTCGATCACGACCTTCATGACCCCGTCGCCGCGAAGCGCCGTCTCGATCGCCTCGCAGGCGCGCTCGAGCGGGAACCGATGCGTGACCGCACGCGCGAACGGCAACGATCGGTGGTGCCGCGCGAGTAATCGCATGGTCCCCTCGTACGCGCGCGCGTCCTCGCCCCCGACGCCCACGATCGTCATGTTGCGCGCGCAGATTACGGCCGGGTTGACCGGGCGCTCGCCTGTGTCGACGAACGCACCGACCTCGACGACCGTACCGCCGTCGCGAACGAGCGAGAGCGCGACGTCGAAGGTCTCGGCACGCCCACTCGCATCCACGACGACGTCGGCGCCGACACCGTCGGTCGCAGCACGAACGGCGGCGACGGCCTCCTCGGGCAACTCCACGGCTATCGCGTCGTCGGCGCCCAGCTCGAGCGCGAGCTCCGCCCGAAAAGGGACGCGGTCGAGCGCAAGCACACGGCCCGCGCCGAGAAGGTGCGCCTTCGCGGCGTGGAGGAGGCCGAGCGGTCCTACGCCGAGCACCGCGACGGTGTCGCCCGCCACGAAGCCTCCGGGCCGCGGCATGCGGACGACGAGGTCGAGGCTGTGCGTCACGCTCATGAGCTCCGTCAGGACAGCGACCTCGGTGGGAAGCTCGTCCGGCACCCGAAAGATCGGCGTGCCGGGCAGGAGGTAGAGGAGCTCGGCCCACCCTCCAAAAAGATGGGGAGGCCGCTCGCTCGTGAGCGAGTTCCCGTAGTCCTCAAGCTTCCGACACATGTAGTACGGAAAGCCGCGCATGCAGAAGCTGCATCGCCCGCACGCCCAGTTCGGCGCCGGGACGACGCGGTCGCCGACGGCAAGCGCCGTGCCGTCGAACGCGAGTGCCTGCTCGCCGACCGCCTCGACGACGCCGACGTTCTCGTGCCCCTGGATGATTGGGAACGGCGTCGATCGCTCGTGGTCGGTCCCGACGTACTGCTCCGTCTCGCCCAGGTACGTATGCTTGTCCGTCCCGCAGATCCCTGACGCGAGCACTCGGAGGACGACCGCGCCCGGCTCGAGCGCAACGGGGACGGGGTACCGGCGCAACTGAAGGTCGCCGGGCGCGACGAGCGTCGCGGCGAGCACGGTCTCGGCCAAGGGGTCTATTCTCGCCTAGCGAAGCGGGACCGGCTCGAACGATCCCGCGAGGACCTCGTCCAGATGGTCGAGTACCTTCGCGAACGCCTCGACGTAGCGCTCCATGAGCGACTGCTCTTGAACGAAGAGCGGCCTGCCTTCCGAGCCGAGAACGAGCGACGACTCGAGCACGCGAACCGAGGCGGGGAAGGCGGACGGGTCCCACGTCGTGAGCGGCTCGTCGTCCCGCGAAGGGTGCCACGGCACGTACCTGGGACGGCGGAACGCGGGATAGGCCGGAAGCGGGAGCACCTGCCAGAGCACGGCCTCGACGCCCTCGGCGCGGAGCGCGTGGACGAGCCGGTCACGAAGCTCCGGAGCGGGCCCGTCGAACCCGAGTGCGTCGGGATCGATCATGACGCGGTACTTGTGGTAGACGGACGTCCGGTCGTCGGGGACCTGCGGCGGCGAGATCCCCGGGAGCTCGCCGAGCCCGTCGGCGAGGACGGCACCATTCCGTTGTGCCGTCTCGTTGTAGGCGTCCAGACGGCGAAGCTGCGAGCGCGCAAACGCTGACGAGAGCTCCTGGTTGCGGTAATTCCAGCCGAGCGCGTGAGCGTAATAGGAACGGAATTCGCCGGACTCGACAGGCAGCACGTCCTCGCCGAAGACCGAAAGCCGACGCGCAGCCGCGAAGACGTCGTCGTCGTCCGTCACGAAGAGCCCGCCTTCGCCACCGGAGAGGTTCTTGGTCGCGTTCAGGCTGAACCCCGCTGCGTCGCCGAGGCCACCCGTTCGCTTTCCCTCGTACGTCGCGCCGTGTGACTGCGCAGCGTCCTCGATCACCGCGAGGCCGTGCGCGTCGGCGATCTCGTTGACCCGCCGCATGTCCGCGGGGAGGCCGTGTATGTGGACCGGCATGATCGCCCGCGTCCGCTCGGTCACGAGCGCCTCGATGAGACCGGGGTCGATCGCGAAGGTCCGCTCGTCGATGTCGCAGAAGACGGGATGGGCGCCCTGGTGGGCGACCGCGGCGGCAGTCGCGATGAACGTGTATGCGGGCACGATCACCTCGTCGCCCCGCTGGACGTTCACCCCGGCGAGCGCGAGGTGGAGCGCCGCCGTGCCGGAGTTCGTCGCGATGCAGTACCGGGCTCCCACGTACGCGGCCCAGTCCTGCTCGAGCGCGGTGATCTCCGGCGCGTGCGCTCCGGAGAGGACCCCGCGGTCGAGCACGGCGAGAACGGCCTTGCGGTCGGCATCTGTGATATCGGGCCAGTGGCCGTGCGCCCCCGCGGGAACGACCGGCGAACCGCCGGCGATCGCGAGCTTCTCGACTGTAGCCATAGGACCTCCGCCGTCAAGGGTGGGCGCGTGTGTGCAAACGATTTCATAGGTACCCTGGGAACGTCAAGCTTGTGTCACGAGCGGATCCGTTGGACAATCGCCCGCGCCGATCATGAAAGACGAGCCCCGCTCGATCGACGACGACCCCGGACGGGTGGCCGCGCGCTCGACCAGACGCACGACGACGATCAAGGACGTCGCGCTCCTCAGCGGAGTGTCTGCAGCGACCGTCACGCGTGCGCTGCAGGGCCACCCGCGGGTCCGCCCGACCACGCGTGGTCGCGTCGAGGACGCAGCCGAACGCCTCGGGTACCGCCCGAACCACATCGCGCGGACGCTCGTGACGGGCTCGTCGAAGACAATCGGCCTCCTGATTCCGACGACGAGCGACCGCTACTGGGCGGAGGTGGTCGTCGGAATCGAACAGCGCGCAGCGGAGAGCGGATTCTCCGTGCTGCTCGGGAGCTCACAGGGCGACCGCGAGCGCTCCGACCGGATGCTCGAGCTCTTTCTAGGCAAGCGCGTCGAGGCGATCGTCGCGACCGCGGCGGCGGGCGTCGACGGCCGCTGGCTCGAGGAGGGTCCGGGGCCGCCGGTCGTCGTTGTGGGGTGGGACCCGCCGGTCGAGCCGCATGATCTCGACGTCGCGCGTTCGCTACCCGCCGCTCCGGCGCTTGCGGCCGCACAGAGGCGCAGCGGGTACGACGGGCTCCACGTGTCGTTCGACGACGTCGACGGCGCCGGCGCGGCGATACGGCACCTCGTCGAGGTCGGCCACCGCCAGATCGCGATCCTCGCAGGCCCGCCCGTCCTCTCGAGCGTCCTCCGCGTGCTCGGGGCGCGTCTCGCGCTCGGCCGCGCGGGCCTGCAGCCCGTCGCGGTCGTCCCGTGCGACGACACGCTCGAGGGGGGCCGCGCCGCCGCGACGGAGGTCTTGACGGCGGTCCGCCCGACCGCTCTCCTCGCGTACAACGACCTCGTAGCGATCGGCGCGCTTCGCGCCGCTCATGCACTGGGGATCGGCGTTCCCGGCGAGACGTCCATCGTCGGGGTCGACGACATCGACGTCGCGGCGTTCGTGGAACCGCCGCTCACGACCGTTCGACAGCCGAAGCAGGAGATGGGCGCACGCGCGGTCGACTTGCTTCTCGAGCGTCTCGCCGACGGATCGCGATTGCTTCGAAGTGAGTTCCTCCGGGGCGACGTCCTCGTGCGGAGTTCGACCGGAAGACCCCCCGCTTGACTCCGAAAAACAGTTGTGTAAGCGTTTCCATGTGCCCCGCGGCCGAAGCGTGCTCGGCGAACCCGCTGGCCGGCACGACACAAGCGAGCTCGTGTCGACGTCGGCGGGGACGATGACGCGGGTTCCGGAGTCCAACGAGCCCCCGGCGATCTCGCTTCGGGGGGTCGCGAAACGCTACGGCGCCGACCGTGCGCTTGAGCCCACCGACCTCGATGTCCGTGACGGCGAGTTCTTCTGCCTGCTCGGCCCGTCCGGCTGCGGGAAGACGACGACGCTCAACCTCATCGGCGGGTTCGTCGAGCCGACCCAGGGCGAGATCTGGATTCGCGGCGAGCGCGTCGACCGCGTTCCGCCGCACCGGCGAAACGTGAACACCGTCTTTCAGTCGTACGCGCTCTTTCCTCATATGACGGTCCGCGACAACGTCGGCTTCGGTCTCAAGATGGCGCGCGTGGCGAAGCCCGCCGCAGTCGAGCGCGTCGCGCGGGCGCTCCGGCTGGTCGGGCTCGAGGAATTCGAGGGCCGCTATCCGGGCCAGCTCTCGGGTGGGCAGCAGCAGCGCGTCGCGGTGGCGCGGGCGCTCGTCAACGAGCCGGCCGTGCTCCTCCTCGACGAGCCACTCGGCGCACTCGACCTCAAGCTCCGCAAGCGCCTCCAAATCGAGCTCACGCAGATCCAGCGCGACGTCGGAACGACGTTCGTCTACGTGACGCACGACCAGGAGGAGGCGATGACCATGGGAGACTGGATCGCCGTCATGAACGCCGGGCAGGTCGTTCAGGTCGGCGCGCCTCGCGAGGTCTACGAGCGCCCCCGCTCGCGGTTCGTCGCCGATTTCATCGGCGAGTCGAACTTCCTTCCGATCCGAGTCGAAGATGCTCGGACGGGCGCCCTCGTCCTTGCCGACGGACGGCCGCTCCCGCCCGCGACGGTCCCCCAAAATGCGCGATCCGGCTCGCTCATGGTTCGGCCGGAGGCGATTCGGCTCGACGCCGACGAGCCGAGCGGCCGTGCGCTCCCGGCCACGGTGGATGCGTCTTCGTTCGTCGGGAGCTACACACGAGTCGTGGTGGTATGCGAAGGCGTCGACGCGCCCGTCACCGCCGCCCTCCACGGCACCGACCGCTCGAGCGAGCACGAGCTACGCCCCGGGACGCGCGTCTGGGTGAGCTGGCCCCGGGAGGAAGCAGTCGTCCTAGAGGAAGAAATCCCCGAGCAGGAGGAGAACGAGCAATGAACGCATTCGAACGCAGGATGACCCGGCGCCAGGTGCTGCAGGCAAGCGCCGCCGGAAGCCTGGCCCTCTACCTCGCCGCATGTGGCGGAGACGAAGGAGGAGGAGGCGGCGATGGAGGGGGCCCCGCCAATCTGAGCTGGATGACGTGGGCCGACCATTACCTCACGGACCCGAATCAGCTCGCCGCGGTGCGGAAGAAGACGGAGGTCGGAGCGCGGCCGCAGCTCTTCAGCGACAACTCCGAGGCCTACCTCAAGCTCCAGCAGTCTCCGGAGCAGCTCGACGTCGTTTCCGGCGATTCGCTCTGGATCTCGAAGTTCGGCAGCGAGGAACTGATCACCTCGTTCGACCTCGACGAGGTCCCGGCTTCGAAGCAGCTCTATTCCGTCGCCAAGGATGTCGACTTCTGGAAGGACGGTTCCAAGTACTGGGGCTTTCCGTTCGGTTGGTCGAGCATCCTCATCTTCTACAACCCGAAGCACGTCTCGCCCGCTCCGACGTCGTGGGAAGTCCTCACAGACCCGAAGTACAAGGGGAAGATCACGATCGAGAATCAGCCGACCGAGCTGATGGCATTCTCGGGCGTCGCGACCGGCGCGAAGGAGCCCTACGACATGAAGCCGGACGAGATCACGAAGGCGAAGGAGTTCCTCCGCGCGGTCAAGCCGAACATCCTGAAGCTCGTCGCGCAGAACACGGAGGCCGTGGCTGCGCTCACGAACGAGGAAGCGTGGATCTCGACCGGAAACCTTGGCTACGACGTCCGCGTCCAGGAGGCGGGCGGGCCCGAGATCAAGTCGATCACCCCATCCGAAGGCACGGTCGGGTGGGCGGATGCCGAAGCGCTCGTCGCCGTCTCCGACAAGCACGATGCGACGCTTCGGTGGCTCGACGCCATGGAGCAGGCCGAGTACATCGCGCAGAACTTCATCGCGAACGGTCGACCGCTCTTCAACGAAAGGGCCTACAAGCTCCTCGTCGACCAGGGCGAGCAGGAGCGTGCCGACCGTTTCCTCTACAACGAGCCCGAGAAGGCGTTCGAGATGACCCTGAAGGGTCCGGCGGCGGACACTCAGACCTACATCGACGCGGTCAACGAGATATTTGGCGCCTGATCAAGCGACGCCGGCGCCGGCCGCTCCGGCGGGCGTCGCCGGCGAACCGAGCCGGCCACGTCGTCTCCCGTCCGCTCGCTCCGTCGGCCGGATCGGGCGGCGTCTCGAGGAGTA
>JALZEM010000360.1 GCA_030862005.1 Actinomycetota bacterium
CACGTGGCCTCCGCAGTGCAGACGAACTGATCTGCCGTCACGCTCGCTTGGGCTCGGTCCGCGTTGCCGCTTGACGGGTCGGGTGCAAGGACGGACTCAGACATGCAGGGTGGGCCGGTAGATGAGCTCTTGGATGTTGCCGTCGAGCGTCCGGCTCTCGATCAGCTCGAGGTCGAAGTCGGCCGCACCCTGGAAGATCGGGTCCAGTCCGGTCTGACCGGTGATCACAGGGAAGAGCGTCACCTGGACGCGGTCGACCAGACCGGCGGCCATTAGCGCCCGGTTCATCGACAGGCTGCCGTGCGAGCGCAACGGCACCTCGGACTCCTCCTTGAGCCGGGCGACGACGTCGACGGCGTCACTTTCGCCCGGCATGCGCCAATCCTAGGCTCGGCCGCCGCTGGCTCACCAGCCGCTGTAGCCGGCCGGGTGTCGGTGGAAGCCGAGCATGATTGCCCGCCTACAGTCGGGTGATGCGGCTCGTCGTCCTTACTCATCGCCGAAGGGCTGATCAGCCGTGAGAAAGAAGGCCGCGAGGCCGTTCCTCCATCCGCGCCGCGCTCGTGATCCCCTGACGCCCCCGCAAGCGCACGGCGCTAGGTTCTCGCCAGCACCGACCCGCGGGGCAGACGCCACGAGATCGGTTTCGGCGGCGCCCCTCGAAAGTCTGGACCAGGCAGCGGCAGGCCGCCGATTCAGCGCGGGCCACTGCACTCATGGAGCGTGAAAACGGGCCCTTCGACGACGGACCTGAAACCTGAAGGCTCCATAAACGGCTCCATACCCACCGCGTACTGAAAATCGTGCAAGTTGGCTCGACCGAAAAAGCGGCGATTTGCGCGGCTTTTGCAGAGCCCTCTGGCGGACTCGAACCGCCGGCCCCCTCCTTACCATGGAGGATCAGGGGTGTGGCGACCAGGATCACGGCGCTTCAGATGGCGCTTTCCCTGCAATTGGGCTGGTTTACCTGTCCGCTGCACCTGTCGCTTGAGGGGCCCTGAGCCTCCCCGGAAAGCCTCGAACCTGTCCCCAGAACCTGTCCCCCACAAGACGGACTTCGGCGCCCGGTCCGCGTCCTCTGGTGCTCCTACCCGTCATCTACGGCGTCGAGCAGACCGGCTACACGCCGTCGACCGGCTTGACTACGACGCGCCGGGTGTGCGCGAGCGTCTCGAGGCGCGGCACGATTGCCGTCACGTCTGGCTGTGCATCGATCGACGCGCGGACGCGTTCGGCGGCGACGCGAAAGGAGGAGTCCGCAAGCAGCACGCGTACCGCGTCGTGCACGGTTGAGGGCGACACGGTGTCTGGCTCGAGCGCGAGCCCGACGCCGGTTTCGACACAGCGCGCAGCGAGTCGGTGCTGGCTCGGCGCTCCGCGGGGCAGCATGAGCACTGGCAGCCCGAGCGCGAGCGCCGCGATCGTCGATCCGGCGCCGCCGTGCGTAATCGCGACCGAGCAGCGGGCGAGCACCTGCGCCTGCGGGAGATAGCGCTCGGCCCGCACGTTCGATGGGAGCGGCCCGAGATCGCGCGGGTCGTTGTTCTTGCCCACCGTGATGACGACATCGACGGGCTCTGCGGCGAGCGCCTCCATGACCGCGGCAAGCGTCTCAGGTGCCGTGTTGAAGGTGGGTACGGTGCCGAGCGTGACGTACACGAGTGGCCGGCCAGCGAGACCGTCGAACCAGGACGGGAGCTCGTGGCCGGAGTCGAACGGCCGGAATCGCAACGTCTGCCGGCGCGCAACGCGCTCCGCGTTCCGGGCTTGGAGAACCGGCGGGCACGCATCGAGGTAGAGATGGTCGAACAGCCCGCCCGGCGACGCCTGTGCGACGCTGTGGTGCTCCCAGAGCGGCGCCGTCGCCAGGTCGATCGTCCGCAGCTCATCCTCTGTCCAGAGCGGGCTCCCCCAACCGTGCGCCGCGGAAGGAACGCCGGCCATCGCCGCGACGACCGGACCGCCCCATTCGCCCTCCTCGTGGACGACGAGCTCCGGCGCGAGGCGGTCGAGCTGCGGCAGCAGGTCATCGACAAGCGCGGGCGCCGCTATCGTCGCGAACATCGCGATCCCGCGTTCTGCCGGCATCGCGGCCGGCACCCGGGCGATCGCCTCGGCGACCATCTCCGGCTCCGTGCGTCCTGCCTCGACAAAGGCGAGGCGGGTCTCCGCGACCGCGGCGGCCGCGTCGCCGCCGGACGCGACGGCGACCTCGTGTCCGGCGTCTGCGACCGCGCGTGCGAGGGGGAGCAGCGGATGGAGGTGTCCCAACGAGGGCACCGAGGTGAAGAGCACCCGCATTTGCCTAAGTGGCGAAACCGCGGATCCGCGCCGCCAGCTCACGCGGGCGGTCGAACTGCGGCCCGTGCGCGCCCGGCGCTTGGACGACCTCGTTCCCGAGCGCCTCGGCCAGCCACGCCGCCGCCTCGTGGAAGAACGGCACGCCCTCCTCCGCCCCGACGAGCGCGTGGGCGCGCACGCCGCCGAGCGTCGCGGGATCGGGGCGGTAGCTCTGGAAGACGGGCAGCTCGATCGTCATCGCGACCTCGCCGTTTCGGATCATCCGCGCCCGCTCGTCCGGGTCGAGCCGATCGATGACGGCGTCGCCGAAGGCGAAGCGCAGGAACGCCTCGAGCGCGGCATTGGGTCCGCCGCGCGCGAATGCCGGTTCGACGATCTCGCCGATTCCGGCCGCGACCGGAGCCGGATCGGCGAGCGCCGAGATGAGCGGCATCTCGTGCAGGAGTGCGACGCTGACGCGTTCCGGCAGTGTCCGCGCGAGCTCGAGCGCGACGACCGCGCCGACGCTCGACCCGTAGACCAGGCCGGCGCCGCCACCGAGCTCGAGCATCGCCGCCGCGTCGGCGACCTGCTCCTCGATCGAGGTCGCGTCCCAGCCTGCCGGTCGCGGGCTGCGGGAGTTCGCGCGCCGGTCGTACGTGATCACGGTGTGGTCGTGCGCGAGCTCGCCGGCGACGGCGGCGAACTGCGCCGCGTCCCCGGGTATCCCGGGCACGAACAGGATTGGGGTGCCGTCGCCGCGGACCTCGTGGTAGAGCTCTACCGCGGTTGTCGCCTCAGCTTGCATCGCTGTCTCCCGTCGTCTGGTTGACACGGGGAGTGAAGCGCGGCGCGCTCGCCGCGTCCAAGACCGGCTCCTTCTCGGACGAAAACGGCGGCTTATCGTCGAGCAGCTCGAGCAGGAGCCCGAGCGGCGCGGTCACTCGCCTCGTGTCCCAAGCGGCGACGATCGAGAGCTCGAGGTCGAACTTCGACAGCGGCCTCCATGAGACGCGGTCGCCGGCGGCACGCGCGGCCGCGACCTCGCTCTGCGTCTTCACCGACGCCGCGAGCCCCGCGGCGACGATCGACAGCGAGGATTCGGGCGTCGATGACTCGAGCATCGAACGGGGACGAACCCCGGCCGCTCGCAGCGCCGCGAGCACCGTGTCGTAGACATCCGGCCCGCTCTCGCGTGCCATGAACACGAACGGCAGACCGGCGAGATCCTTCGCGCCGAGAAGCCGCTTCCGCGCGAGCGGATGAGCGGCAGGAACCGCGATGCCAAGGATCTCGCGGCTCACGACCTTCTCGGCCAGCGGCGGTGCGACACCCGCCTGCCCCAGCGACGGCATCAGCGCGAGATCGAGCCGAGCGTCGAGCAAGGCGATCGGCTGCTCGTGCGCCGGAACGAAGCGCGTCTCGATCTCCACGTCGGGCCGCTGCCGGCGAAGCTCCACGAGGACCGGCGGTAACACCGTGCGAAGCGGGCCAGGGAACACCCCGACACGCAGTGAGCCGACGGACCCTTCTCTGACCCGGCGCATCGCCTCCACGGCCTCGTCGAAGCGCGCCAGCACGCTGCGTGCCTCCGCCACGAGCCGTGCGCCTGCGTCGGTCAGCGCGACGCCGCGATTCGTGCGCTCTAGGAGCTGAAGCCCGAGCTCGCGTTCGAGGATCCTGATCTGCTGGCTCAGCCCAGGCTGCGCGATATGGAGCCGCGCGGCTGCGCGGCCGAAGTGAAGCTCCTCCGCGACTGCCACGAAATACCGCAGCTGGCGGACGTCCATCGCAGAAACATGTCACGCGAGCACCCGCAACGCGATCGACTTGCAACCGCGTCAGGCCAAGTCCGGTCCTCAGTCCGCGTGGCGCACCGATACGTGTCCCCAAGACCTGTCCCCGAATTTAGGCGCTGCGGTGTGACTCCGAAGACGACGATGCACTCACGGCTTGTTAAAGCCCTTCCGCGCTCTCGGGACCCAGCGAGCACCCTCCGGGGCACCTCCGTGGGACGGAGGTGCTCGGCGATACTCGAGAGACAACACAACTAATCGCTTTGCAGGTATTTCGTTAGAGAAGAAGCCCTCTGGCGGACTCGAACCGCCGACCCCCTCCTTACCATGGAGGTGCTCTACCAACTGAGCTAAGAGGGCGTTTGCTTGATGGTAGCGCCCCTAATCCCCTGTGAGACCCCGAATGTCTCGCGTGACGCGGGGCCGTCGGTTCGTCGCGCGTTTAGCGCGGCCGCTCCCTGGTAACGTCCTCCACGATGCTGCGGAAAGCCCTCTGGACCGGCCTCTACGCCTCGCTCGGCGCTGCGGCGACGGTGGCGGCTCGGCGGACGGCGGCGCGGGTCTGGCGGCTTATGACGGGCGAAGAACCGCCGACGAAGAAATGAGCCGCGCCGACCAGATCGTGGAGCGCGGCGCGGACCGGCTTCGCCTTCTCTCCGACCGGATGGCTGCGCGCGGCGATACGCTCGGCGAGAAGCTTGCGCAGGAGCTCGCGGAGGATGCTGCGTTCCTCCGCAAGCTCAAGCCGAGCCTGATCGTCGCGCGGGCGCGGGGCGAAGCCCCGACGACCCAGAAGGCGGATGCCGATGTCGTCGGCCCAACGGGGCCCCAGATCCCGAAGCGGCCCAAGCCGCCCGGCGCGGGGCCGAGCCCGTGGCTCGTCGTCGGCGCGGCGCTTGCCGTCGGGATCGCGGTCGCGAAGCTGATCGATTGGAGAAGCCATGCACACCCGCGAGACTGACGCCCCGACCGCAACGGCGACCGCGACGGCGAACAACGCGGGTCTCGGCGCGTCGGCAAAGCAGGTCGCCGAGCATGCAAGCGCGCTCGCTCGGCTCGAGCTCGAGCTCGCGGGCCTCGAGCTCAAGCGGAAGGTCGGCAACCTCGGTCTCGGAATCGGCCTCGCGGTCGGCGCCGCGGTCTTCGGGCTGTTCGCGCTCGGGTTCGGGTTCGCCGCGGTCGCCGCGGCCCTCGCGATCTTTCTGGACATCTGGCTCGCGCTTCTGATCGTCTTCGGAGGCCTCCTTCTCATCGCGCTCGTCCTTGGCCTCATCGGGCTCCAGAAGATCAAGCGCGGGACGCCTCCGGTGCCCGAGCAGGCGATCGAAGAGGCGAAACGGACAACGGCTGCCCTCAAGAGCAATGGCGCATAACAGCCGCACCCCCACCGACGTCCGCCGTGAGATCGCGGAGGAGCGCGAGCAGCTCGCGGACGCGGTCGACGACTTGCGGAAGGGGATCGGCGAGGTGACGGACGTCACAGCGAAGGTGCGCTCGAATCTTCCGGTCGTCGCTGCAGGCGCGCTCGGCGCCGGGTTCTTCCTCGCCGGGGGAATCGGCGCGACGATGCGGTGGCTGGCTCGGCGCGGCCGCGAGGGTCGCGAGAAGGCCCGTGTCGGCCGATTCTCGTTCATCGACCGCCGTTGACACTCAGCACTTCTTAATCTCGCGCGCGAGTAACTTCGGGTCCCGACCCGCCCCCTGCTCGGCTTCAGCCTACGTCGCGGAACGCGCGGGTGTCACGTGGATTGCGCTGACTTCAGCGCGATTTCGTCCCGGATGTGCGCGCTGTACGGCCGACGTCGGAGGCTGTCGGCGCAACGGCGGGCTCTGCCCGCCGCTCCTCGCAGCGCGCGGGTCGAACGAATCCGGCGCGAGTCGTCACGGCATCCGCGCAAGCGGATGGCCGGACTCGCTTCGAATGAGGTGGGGGAGGGAGGATTCGAACCTCCGAAGGCGGAGCCAACCGGTTTACAGCCGGTCCCCTTTGGCCACTCGGGAACTCCCCCGGGACGCGAAATTGTAGCGGCGCTCGCCGGGGCGGTCCACGCCCGGCCCCGTCACCCGAAGGGGTATGTAGACGCGCCTTTCTTGGCCGATACGCGGAGTGGCCATGGATCTCAACGCGATGCTTGCGCGCGCCGTCGAGCGCGGAGGGAGCGACTTGCACCTCAAGGTCGCCTCGCCGCCGATGGCGCGCATCGACGGGACGCTCAGCGCGATCGACGACCGTGCGCTCACGGACGGCGATCTCGAGGCCGTCATGACGGTCCTCACCGAGCGCACGCCGGCGAAGCGTGAGCAGTTCTACGCTGCCGGTGACCTCGACACCGCATACATGGCCGCCGACGTCGGCCGCTTTCGTGTGAACGGCTTCCGGCAGCGCGGGTCGATCTCATTCGCTTTCCGTCACGTCCCGAAGGACGTTCCGAACTTCGAGAAGCTCGGGCTTCCGATCGGCGTTCAGAACCTGGCCGAAGAGCATCGTGGCCTCATCCTTGTCACCGGCGCAACCGGCTCAGGAAAGTCGACGACGCTCGCGGCCATGATCGAGAAGATCAACCGGTCACGGCGAAATCACATCGTCACGATCGAGGACCCCATCGAGATCATTCACGACGACCACGGCTGCATCGTCAACCAGCGTGAGGTCGGGCTCGACACGGAGTCCTTCATGCAGGGTCTGCGTCGCGCGCTCCGGCAGGACCCGGACGTCATTCTGATCGGCGAGCTCCGAGACGAGGAGTCCGCGCAGGCCGCGCTCCAAGCCGCAGAGTCGGGCCATCTCGTCCTGTCGACGCTGCACACGATCGATTCAGCGGAAACGGTGGGCCGCCTCATCGAGTTCTTCCCGGCCGCGAAGCAGCTGATGATTCGCCAGATCCTTGCGGGCGTGCTCCGCGGAGTCGTCAGCCAGCGACTTCTCCCGCGGATCGACGGCGGCCGGATTGCTGCGGTCGAGGTGATGGTGAACACTGCAAGAATCGCGGATCTGATCCGCGATCCACTGAAGACGGAAGGGATCACCGAGGCGATCGAGGACGGAGGCTTTCACCACATGCAGAGCTTCTCCCAGCACCTCGTCCAGCTCGTCCTCGACGAGGCGGTTGATTTCGAGACGGCCGCGGCGGCCGCGTCGAACCGGCACGACTTCGAGATCGCGGTCCAGCAGGCGCTACGGAAGAAGCAGGTGGCCGAGGCCGGGGGCGGTCCCGCAGTGGACGCGCGAGACATGAGGGCCGAGGAGCCCGAGGACGAGGAGCCGATGGGCCTTCGCCTCGCGTCCTCGTAGCTCGATGCGGCGCTCTCTCCTCGTTTTCGCCACCATCGGTTTGATGGCGGGCGCGGCTCAGGCGGCGCCGGCCGCGAGCCTTCCGAGCCACGAGACGCCGAATCGGCCGGACGCGCTCGTCGTACCGTTCGCGATGTCGACTCCCCCCGCCGTCCGCGAGCAGCGCTCGTACCAGCAGCTCCTCGCCCTGTGGCGGGATGCGGGTGCCGCATACGGCGTGCCGTGGGAGGTTCTCGCGGCGATCAACAAGATCGAATCCGACTTCGGCCGAAACATGGGGCCGAGCTCCGCGGGCGCGCTTGGGTGGATGCAGTTCATGCCGTCCACCTGGATGCGCTGGGGTCTGGACGCGAGCGGCGACGGCGTCGCGAACCCATGGAACCCGGACGACGCGATCTATGCCGCCGCGCGCTACCTGGCAGCGGCCGGAGCGCACGACGACCTCGACCGCGCGATCTTCGCCTACAACCACGCGCAGTGGTACGTGAACGACGTGCTCGAGCTCGCGCAGGTCTTCGCCGCAGGGGGAGGATTCGACGGCTCGCTCGTCTCCGGCGCTGGGCTCCCGGTTACGGCGGGGCCGCAGCTCGTCTTCCAGATCGACGACATCGAGAAGCGGCTCGAAA
>JALZEM010000018.1 GCA_030862005.1 Actinomycetota bacterium
CGCTCGTCACGATCCGCAAGTTCAGCAAGCGGCGACTCGACCTGACAGACATGGTCAAGCTCGGGACGCTCAGCACCGAAACCGTCGAGTTTCTCCAGCGGTGCATCCAGGCCGAGCTGAACATCCTCATCTCGGGCGGCACCGGATCCGGCAAGACGACGCTTCTGAACGCCTTGTCGACCGCCATTCCGGACGCGGACCGCATCGTCACGATCGAGGATGCGGCAGAGCTTCGCCTCAACCAACGGCACGTGCTCCGACTCGAGGCGCGATCGAAGAACATCGAAGGAGAGGGCGAGGTCCCGATCCGCGAGCTCGTTCGAAACTCGCTCCGCATGCGGCCCGACCGGATCATCGTCGGCGAGGTCCGTGGCCCGGAGGCGCTCGACATGCTCCAGGCGATGAACACGGGGCACGACGGCTCGCTCTGTACGTGCCACGCGAACTCGCCACGCGACGGGCTGGCCCGCATCGAGACGATGGTCTTGATGGCGGGATACGACCTGCCCGTCCGCGCGATCCGGCAGCAGGTCGCCTCTGCGCTCGACCTCATCGTCCACCTCGAGCGCGTCGAGGACGGCTCGCGGCGCGTGACTGCGATCACGGAGGTCCAGCGGATGGAGTCCGACGTCGTGACTCTGCAGGACATCTTCGAGTTCAAGGTCGAGCGGGTCACGCCCGACCGTGTCGTGATCGGAAGCCTCCGTTCCACGGGTCTCCGCCCCTCGTTCCTGCACAAGTTCGAGAAGCGGGGCGTGACTCTTCCGACGAGCCTCTTCAGCAACGGCAAGCCCCACGAGGTCCGTGACTTTCGAGCGAAGGCGTCTGCATCGTGACGAGCCGCCGTCTGATCGCCGTCGCGGTCGCAGCTTTCGCCGGCGTCCTCGTCGGCGTGTCCGGCGCGGCCGCCGAAGACGGGGTGCGGCTTACGCCCGTCCGCGGCACCGAATTCCCGCACAAGTCGTTCATTCTCTCGCTCCCTCTCGGAGTATCGGTCGAGCAGGACGCAATCCGCGTGCTCGAGAACGGCACCAACGTCTCGAGGCTCTCGGTCGTACCAGCGAGCGCCGCCGGCAAGAAATTCGCGACGGTGCTCGCGATCGACGCAAGCGCAAGCATGGAGGGAGAGCCGATCGAAGGGGCGATGGCGGCCGCGCGCGCGTTCGTGGCTGAGCGGAATCCAGATCAGCAAGTCGCCGTCGTCACGTTCGCCGCGGAGCCGTCGATCGCGTTGCCCTTTACGGTCGAGCAGGAGCGGATCGAGGCTGCCCTGGCGAAACCGCCCGGCCTTGCGCGCGGCACGCACATCTATGACGCGGTCGGAACGGCGCTCGACCTCCTTGAAGAGGCGGAGATCGCGGCCGGGTCGATCGTCCTCTTGTCGGACGGGAGCGATTCGGGCAGCGCGACGGGCGGCGAGGCGGCGGCGGCGAGAGCACGTGAGGCCGGAGTGCGCGTCTTCGCCGTCGGCCTCCGGGGTCGCGGCTTCAGGCCGGCGACGCTGGAGGAGCTGGCTGACGCTACCGGGGCGGCCTACAGCGAGGCGACTTCTGTCAAGAAGCTCGCCGAGATCTTCAACGTCCTGGGCGATCAGCTCGCGAACGAGTATTTCCTCAAGTACCGGTCGCTCATCGGGCCCGGCGAAGACGTTCGCGTGGCGGTCACGATCGACGGCGTCGTCGGCGCCGCCGAAACCCAATACGAGGCGCCCGGCCTTCCCAAGGAGGCGGCGCCCTACCGGCGCCCGATCGCGGACGTCTTCTGGCGATCGCCCCTCGTCATGTTCATCGTGAGCGTCTCGACGGCGGCGCTTCTCGTCGTCGCCGCGTTCGCGCTTCTCCGCCCGCGCCGGCGTGACCTGCGTAAGCGCATGGCCCACTTCGTGTCGGGTGCGATCCCTGCGGCTGGCAAGCAGGGCGGGGCCAGGTCGGACGCCGTGCTCGCGAGCGCCGAGAAGTCGTTCGAGCGGACACCGCGGTGGGGAAGGTTCGTCGAGCAGCTGGAGCTGGCGGAGATCCGGACTCCGGCCGTTCACATCGCGGTCGGAACGGTGACCGCGACGTTGTTCGCCGCTTTCGTCCTGTACCTCGTCGCGGGCTCACCGCTGTTCGTACCGCTGGCATTCGCCATCCCGTTCGTCGTCCGTTCGCTCGTCGTGCGGAAGGTCGAGAAGCGGCGCGCCGCGTTCGCGGAGCAGCTTCCCGACAATCTTCAGGTCCTGTCCTCGGCGCTGCGCGCCGGCCACAGCCTCGTTGGCGCGCTCTCGGTCGTCGTGGACGACGCGCCGG
>JALZEM010000034.1 GCA_030862005.1 Actinomycetota bacterium
GCGCGCACCGCGGCAAGGGCGACGGCGACGAGGAGAAGGGCCTGGATCGCGACGGCGGCCGGGTCGGCCCAGCCGGGAACCTCCGCTGGGAGCCAGAACTCCCGTTCCGCGACGCTCGCGAGACCGAAGGGCGCTAGGAGCAGGTACCAGAGCGACTCGCCGGTCAGCCCCTGGCCGCTGAAGTATCGGTACGCGTAGGTCGCCTCGCTCGGGCTCCAGAGGAGGAACGGTAAGTGGAGCAGGACGAAGACCGTCGCAAAGGCGAGCGCGTGGCTGCCGAGCTCACGGTTTCGGCGCGAGGCGAGGAGCCATACGGCGAGCACCGCGAATGCCACCCCCGGGATCCACTTCACGGCCGCGCCGAGTCCGAGCGCCGCGCCGGAAAGTGTCCAGCGCTCGCGGACGGCGAGGAGAAGCCCGAGTGCGAGCAGCGCCGTCGGCGTCGGGTCGAAACGGAACTCCCAGAAGAACGCGTTCATCGGCCAGAGCGCGACGAGCGCGGCAAGCCACGGAGTCGCACGGGTCCGCAAGGCCCAGACGGCGGCGACCGTCAGGAGCTGGAGCGGGATCATGACGAACGCGTGCGAGGTTCGGGTCGCACCGCCGCCTAGCCACGCCTCGAGTGCGAAGAGCAGAACCGCACCCGGCGGATACTGGGACTCCGGGTACTCCCCCTGGAGAAGCTCGTTACCCCACAGCCGGTAGAGCACCTCGGAGTCGAAGCTCTCAAGGCCGACACCGAGGTGAAGCGCGATCCACGCGAGCTGGAAGCCGAGCGAAAGAGCGACGAGCCCCGAAAGGCGGAGGCGGTCCTGTTCCCTCCACACGACGAGGAACGCCGCAAACGCGACCGCCGCCGCGAGCACCATCCACGCGGCCGAACCCGTCTTCTGCGTGCCAAGCTCGCAGGCGAGAACGATTGCCGCGGTTGCACCGAGCACGGCATGCGGGTTGAACAGGGCGACCGCGCCGGCCACACGCGTCCGCGAACCCCAGGAGGCGACCGTCATCCGCGCCGGAGTCCGGCGTCCTTCGCGAGACGGACGCCGGGGGCGCCGGGATCGGCGGCGATCTCATGCCGCGTGACTCCTCCGACGATGCGCGATACCAGGTACAGAGGTCGCTCGAGCGTCTGCTCGTGGACGCGCGCGAGGTAGCGGCCCAGGATCCCGATGCTGATCAGCTGAACGCCGCCGAGGAAGAGTACGGCAGCGAGAATCCAGAGCTCGATGTTCCCGGCGAGCGCACCGGCGAGCGTGAGTCCGAGGATGACGAACGCGCCGAGCGCGCTCGCGAGTGCAATCGCCGTCCCGAAATATGTGGCGAGCTTGAGCGGGACGTCGGAGAACGAGACGATCGCCTCGAATGCAAGCCGGAAGAGGGCCGGATACGACGCGCCGCGACCCCTCGTCCGCCCCGCACGCTCGTAGTCGATCGGCACCTGCTTGAACCCAACCCATGCGACCATTCCACGCAGGAAGCGGCGTCGCTCGTGCATCGAACGAACCGTGTCGACGACGCGGCGGGACATGAGCCGGAAGTCGCCCGCCTGGCCCTGGGACGGCACGCGCGCGACGCGGCTCATGAGGGAGTAGAAGATGCCGGCGAGGCTGTGTTTGAGGCGGCTCTCGGCGCTGCCGATCCGGCGCGCGAAGACCACGTCCGCCTGTTCGCGCTCCGCGAGCGTCAGCATCTCGGGGATGAGCTCGGGCGGGTCCTGGAGGTCGGCGTGCATGATCGCCGCATAGCGGCCGCGCGCATGGTCGAGACCGGCGGTCATCGCGATCTCCATGCCGAAGTTGCGCGAGAGCTGAACGAGGACGACGTGGTCGTCGTCGACCGTCCAGCCCTCGATCATCTTCGCTGATCCGTCGCTCGACCCGTCGTCGACGAGGACGATCTCGTACCCCGCGTCGACGCTCCGGAGACTTGCGGTGAGGCGCCTGCGAAGCTCCAGCAGCCCCTCTTCCTCGTTGAAGACAGGGACGACGACCGAGACGAGCGGCTCGGTGGTCAACGCTTCAGTCACCGTCTTTGGAGCGGCGGGCGTCGGGGGAGACTAGGCGCAGTCGTCGTGGTTGTCGCTCGTACCGCCGCAGAACTCAAATTGTAGGGAGAGGTTGCGCGCGCTCAAGTCCGTCGCGTCGACGCGTGCAGGTCGCCGCGGAAGAGCTGGAACGCGAGCAAGGAGCGCCAGACGCGCACCCGTTCCAGCGTACGCTCGAGGCGCGAGCCCCACGGTCGATTGGCGAGGAAGGGGGGAAAGAGCCCGAACCGCGTCATGGAGAGGTCTCTAAGCCCTCCGTTCTCCATCGCCGCGAAGATGGTTTGGGGCCGCATCTTGAGAATCCCCTTGTCCCCCTGCCACGTCATTCCGGGCGCGGCGACGATCTGGACGTAGTAGAGGACGTTCAGCGGATTCGGCTCGAGGAAGACGACGCGGCCCCCCGGCCTGACCAGACGCGCCATGGCGGCGAACGATGCCGGAAGGTCGTGGAGGTGGTGGAGCGTAAAGAACCCCACGACGGCATCGAACCGACCGCCGAGAGCGCTCGGAAGGTCGATCACATCCGCGCAGTGGAGCGGGATGTCGTAGCGGCCGGCGTTGAAGTCGTCGAACCGGTCGAGGAGCGTCTGCGAGAGGTCGAGCCCTTCCACTCGAAGCCCTCGCTCGGCGAGCGGGAACGTGTACCGGCCCATCCCGCACCCCACGTCGAGCACGCGCTCGCCCGCGGCAAGGTCGGCGAAGCGGACGAGCTTTTCGACCTGGCGCTCGACGTAAGGGGACGCTGTCGGCTCCATCGCGCGCTTGCCGGCATGCTCGAAGTACTCGATCTGTGCTTGGTTGTGCTTCTCCATATGCAGGCGTCCGCCTGACATCATCGCCGTCTCCTCACCGACACTGCGAGCGGCGTCCAGCCTATCCGTGCTTGCCGCGAGCGGCAGAACACGAAGATGAGCAATCGGAGCGCATTCCATTGAAGGCGGCTGTACGCCACCCGTAGCAACGGATTCGCCGATAGACTCCCTTTCTGGGACGCGCACGACGCAAGCACCGACGCTGAGCCTCGCACTGCTGGAGCCAAAAGCGGTGGATCCACGCCTAAACCTCTCGGCGCCGTAACGTGTCGACTCCCGCCGCCATGGACCCGTCTCCACCCGGTCAACATTCCTCGCTGACGATGCGCGACCTGACGCGGCTCCTCCGCTGCCCACATTGTCACGAACCGGGACTCCTGGAGCTAAAGGAGAACCACGCGCACCAGCACCTCGAGTGTCGCGGGTGCAACGTCGAGTATGAAATCCACGACGGGATACCCGTGATGCTGGCGCCCGACTTCATGACAATGCGCTCCGAGAACGAGCGTGCGGCGGCCGCGCTCGCACACAAGCGGCAGCAGGCGTCATTCACTGACGAGGAAACGGATGAACAGTGGGAGATCGGCCGGCCGCACGGAGCCCCTGCGTTCTATGGGTGGCTGTTCGAAGAGAAGTTCCGACGTAGCATCGCGGCACTCTTCCCTCTCCTACAGGGCGCAACGGCTCTTACAGTATGCGGCGGCTCCGGTCTGGACGCCGAGTTCCTCGCGCGCGCGGGCGCGCGCGTCATCACATCGGATATCTCGCTGCTGGCCGCCATGCGTGCCCGAGAGCGCGCGCGCCGGAACGGCGTCGCCCTGACGCCGGTCGTCGCCGACGTAGAGAACTTGCCGTTCGGAGATCGGACGATCGACCTCGTCTATGTCCACGACGGTCTCCACCATCTCGAAGAGCCGGCGGTCGGTCTCGCCGAGATGGCGCGTGTCGCTGCTCGCGCCGTTTCCGTTAACGAGCCCGCGCGGGCCGCGGCCACAGCGATTGCGATCGGGCTCGGCGTCGCGCTCGTGCGAGAGGAAGCCGGGAACCGGGTTGCGAGATTAACCGTCGAGGCTATCGTCGACGGCCTCGAAAAGCTGGGTTTCCAGACACTTGAAACCCATCGCTACGCGATGTACTACAAGCACGCTCCGGGACCCGTCATGCGGTTCATCTCACGCCGGAATGTGATGCCGTTCGCGAGGATCGCATTCACCTCGTTCAACCGTTGGGCGGGTGGTATTGGCAATAAGCTGACGGTGCAGGCGGTTCGCGCGAATTAGGTACGTGTAGCCGCAGACGGCTCTAGTACGCGGTTCTCCTTCACCCTCACTCGCACCCACGAGCGTCTCGGCGCGGTACCCAGAAATTCGACCAGCTAGCGCATCATCCGCTGGCTCGGCACGGCCTACCGCGCGAGGCGTCGCCGCAGCGCTTTTTCATACACCTCGTTCAGTCCCTCCGCCTGGGCTTGAAGCGTGAAATTCGTCCGGACTTGCCTCCTCGCCGCCTCGCCCAAGCGAGAGCGAAGGCGGCCGTCGTCGTGCAGGCGGACAATCCACTCGGCGATAGCGCCGGGGCTCTCTGCCGGTACGAGGATGCCCGTCTCGAGATGAGCTATCTGCTCCGGAAGTCCGCCGACACTCGTGGCGACAACGGGAAGACCGGCCGCCATGGCCTCAAGCGAGCTGAGCGGGAACGCTTCCTGGCGGGACGCGAGGACGAAGATGTTCCAACGCGCGAGCGCCTCGGTAACGGACGCGCGCCCGACGAGCGTGACCGCTCGGCGAAGCGCAGGCGAGGCCGCGAGCTCGTCGACCTCCTGGTCGAACTCGTCGTCTCCCCAGAGGCGCGGCTCCCCGACGTGCTCGAAGCGAACGTCCGGTCGGGAGCGAAGAACGATCTCCGCCGCGCGCAGGAAGACGTCGGTGCCCTTCGTGCGGCTCACGTAGCCGACGCTTCCGACGATGAATTGGCCGTCGTGAGCCGCGTCTGAGCTCGGCTCGGCGAGCGGAACGCCGTTGTGGACGGTGACGACCGGAGTGCGTCCTGCGTGCTCCCGAAGCATCTCCGAAACGGGGGTCGAGACGCCGATCAGGACGTCGGCAACGGCCGCCGCCCAACGCGTGGTCGCGTCACGCTTCCTTCCGGACGAGGGCAGCTCGTGCACCTGGACGACGACGGGCAGCCCAAGCGCGCGGGCGACGGTCGCCTCCGGGAGCATGAGGAGCGAGTTCGCGTGCACGACATCCGGGCGAACATCGAGGAGCCACCGCCTGAGGGCGTGAAGGTAGCCAGGCGTTCTCCTCAGGCGGGCGCCCACCCCCGGTGGCCGTCGCCATCCAGCAATGCTGAACGCGATCGGCTTCTCCCGCACCCCTTGCCGCGTAAGCGCGCCAGTGCTTTCGGCGAGAAGCGGGCCCCGGCCGGGGAACCAGCCGGTGCTCGTCCACCCGTACGAGGCCAGGTGATCGAGGACGCGCACGACGGAGAGGCTTCCTCCGAGCACGTGCGACTCGTGGAAGAGCACGCACAGACGCCGATCGTTTCGC
>JALZEM010000037.1 GCA_030862005.1 Actinomycetota bacterium
CGGGCGTGACCGACTACGAGGGCACGATCGGCGTTCCCGCGGGCGAGTGCTATCACTGCCACACCGGCCGATGCCCGGTCGGAATCACGACGCAAGACCCCGAGCTTCGGAAGCGCCTGATCGTCGATGAGGCGGCCGAGCGCGTCTACAACTTCCTGCACACGCTCACGCTCGAGGTCCAGATGTTGGCGCGCGCGTGCGGGAAGACGAACGTGCACTCGCTCGAGCCGGAGGACCTTTGCGCGCTGACCGTCGAGGCCGCCGCGATGGCGAAGGTGCCGCTCGCCGGGACGGATTGGATACCCGGCGTCTCGGAGGAACGGACGCTCGCCGAGATGAAGCGCCTCCTGGAGAAGCACCTCGAGTATCCGGTCGATTACCTGCCCGACCAGCCTGCGCAGTACGCGGGCGCCGAGGAATGAGCGCGGGACGAGAGCGCGAACCGGCTGCGAGCTCGCCGGCCGAGGCACAGGAGGGGCATCCCGGCGCGTCGGGAACGAAAGAGCCCGAGAAAATCGTCGAGCTCGACGCCGAGTACTTGGCGGGCCGCCGCTTTCCCTACCAGGAGGACATCTCGCTCGTCGAGGACGTCGACCTCCTGACCGCCACACCCGGCCAGGACATCAACTGGCTCGAGGACGTCGAGCTTCTCGAGGAGGAGGGGATGCCGGCCGTCTTCGACCGCTATTCGAACTCGTTCGTGAAGATCTACTTCCCGATCCCGGAGGGCAGGGAGAACGAGATTGCTCGCAAGGTCCTGATCAAGCATTTGCAATCTGGGAACTCGTACGGGATCCACCTCAAGGAGAAGCACACGAAGTTCCCCCAGCCCGAGCTCGGCCCGTGGGTCGACGGGTCGCCCACCGTCGGGACTGATTGGCGCCCGCCGGTCCTCGAGGGGTGGGAACCACCCGCCCACTAGGTGAGGGCTTGGCGACTCGCTCGGCGTAACGGAAGGATGCGCGGGAGCGAGGCGACCCGATGCGGCGGGCGTCGCCTCGCTCCCCCGAAGGAACGGCGCCGCCACGGCGGGTTGGTCTGCGGCAACGGCAACCCGCCCAGCACGCGCCGCTCCGGCTCCACCATGTCACACCTTGAGAACGGCCGTTTGGCTGATGTCGAGTGTCCCGCTATCCACGCGCTTGCGGGCGCCCATACGCAGAGCGGAAGCCCCACGCGGCTGCCGGAGCGGACGCGGCCTGCCGGTTAGGACCAGGGGTACGGCGAGTGCGAGACAGGGTGAAGGTCGCCCGTGGCGAAGCGCTCAAAGCGGAACGGGTAGAGGAGGCTCGAATGCTCCCCGACAACGACCTTCGCGACCTCGCGTCCGACGCCGATCATCTTGTACCCGTGGTTCGAGTCGAGGATCCCGTAGACGTTCGGCCGTAGGTAGTCGAAGACAGGGAAGTTGTCCGCCGTGAACGCGCCGACGCCTCCCGAGCGCGCCTGCTTGTAGAGCGGGCGACATCCCTCGAAGCGGCTCATCGTGTGCGACAGCGCAGCGCACCACATGTCCGGGAATCCAGGATCGACGTCCGTGGTGGCGGGATACGGGTCGAGCTCGATCTCGCCCTCGACGACGAGCGGCGACGCCCCGCCCTGGACCCCGTGGCGGTCGCGCTTGAAGTAGATCCCCCAGAGCTCGTCCGTGACGAGCTCGCCCTCGTCGGTACTGAGCGGCGCGTCGGTGTCGACGTGGATCACCGGAGGCGGGCTCCCGTCGGCCGTCGCGAACATCTGCGGATCGACACTGATCTCGCCCTCCTGCAGGTTCCAGTACGTCCACATGGCGCGGTCCTTGACCACATCGCCCGAGGGCGTCCTGACGTCGATCGTGTCGGGAAGGCCGAGCATGCGCCAGAGATTCTTGGCCCACGGGCCGGGAGCGAGGACGACCTGCTCGCCGACCTCTATCCGCCCTTCGTTCGTGACGACCGCCCGGACGGACCCGTCCGCGCCGTCGTCAAAACCGATGACCTGGACGCCCGTCAGCACGTTCACGCCTTCGGACTGCGCCTTCCCTAGCAAGCCGGCGACGGACTCGCGGTTGAACGCAAAACCGCCCTGGTGCTCGTGGAGACAGACGGTCAGTCCCTGCGCGCGCCAGTCCGGGAACAACCGCTTCATGTGCGCGTCGACCTCCGCCGCGCCGGTGATCAGCTCGGACCGGTAGCCGATCCGCTCCTGTCGCTCGTACGTTTCGGTCAGATCCGACTCCTGCACGGCCGGTCCGACGGCGATGTACCCGACGGGGTTGTACGCGTACGCCTCCGGATCCGACTCCCACACCTCGACGCATGCCTGCATGAGCTCGCTCATCGCCGGCTGGAAGTAGTTGTTGCGAACGACGCCGCATGCGATTCCTGAGGCTCCGGCTCCGGGCTCGGCCTTCTCGAGGACGACGATGTCAGCGCCGCCTCCGTTCCCGCGCGCGCGAAGCTCCTTCGCCAGGTGGTATGCCGTCGACAGTCCGTGCAGGCCGGCGCCGACGACGACGTAGGGCGACGA
>JALZEM010000042.1 GCA_030862005.1 Actinomycetota bacterium
GTTCGGACGGCGGTCCCTCAACGCATCACCGTCGTCGCCAGGAGCCCGACGAGCACAGAAAGACCGACGGCAATCCCCCAAAGAGCGAGGTCGAGGGCCTTGTCGGCAAGACCCGAAAGGCGAAGGCCCCGGAGAACACGGTGCGGAAGCGCGACGAGGACGAGCATCGCAAGCGCGATCGCTCCTCCGCCTCCGACGACGAACACGAACGTAAAGTCGGAGGAGCTGGTGGCAACGAGGACGACGCTTCCGGCCTCCGCCGGCACGGCTCTTCGGCTGACCGGCGCGCTCTCGCTGGTGACGGCATCGCCGCAGGCATCATGTGTCTTCCTTAACGGCGAGGCATCTGCTTCGTTGCGAGACAGGGCGTCCAGATCCGCTGCTGCCCCGCGGATGTCCTCGCGCCCAGGTGCGATGACGCGGGTCGCGCGAGCGGAGCCGCGTCGTGTAGTCGTCGACATTCGTGAAAGTCTCGCCTCCGCGGCTGAGCGTGCATGGAGACTCGTGCAATTGGCGCCTGTCTTCGGCGGCGTCGTCACCCTGCGTCGGAGCAGAGCCGCTGCGAGCGTGATCACGGTTGCGCCAGCCGGCGGGAGGCGAGCGGCCCGCCGCATAACGATCCGACTTCACAAGGCACGGGCGCGCTCCGAACGTTACCGCGGAGCCTCGCCTGTCGTCTGACGAAGGGCTGGATGCGATCAGGCTAGGACGGACGCCGGCTCCCCTTGTCTCCGTTCGCCGACCGAGGAACGCAGGCGCCGCAGACCTTCCTCCGGGATATCTCAGGCTCCCCTCCGAGGACTTGCTGTTTGCGCGCGATCTCCGGAAGCCGCACCTTCGGCTCGTTCAACGGGCGCGGTCGCCGACGGAGCAGAAGCGTCGAACTCGCGAACCGTCGCCGAAGACCGCCGTCGAGTGGCTGGCAGAGAAACGTCGTGAGCGCGCGCCCGTCGTACGGGCGCATGGCGGCGTATCGACGGCCTGCTGGCGGTGATGCGCCGTCGTCACCGCCTCGGCGTAGCGCCTCGCCTCCTGAATGTCCGTGACATCTGCGTCCGCTCGTCGTCTGCGGTCATTCGGCCGCGGAACGAAAGAGCGCACGAGCCGTCAAGAACAGGATCTTGACGTCGAGCCAGAGCGACCAGTTGTCAATGTAGTAGTTGTCCCACTCGGCACGATCGGCGAGCGACGTCTTTCCGCGCAGACCGTTCACCTGGGCCCAGCCCGTGATGCCGGCCCGGACACGATGACGGTCGGCGTACCGGTGTACGTCGCGCTCGAAAATCGAGACGAACTCCGGTCGTTCCGGGCGAGGCCCGACCAGACTCATCTCGCCGCGGAGGACGTTGATCAGCTGCGCGAGCTCGTCAAGAGAAGTCCTCCGAAGGAACTGTCCGAAGCGCGTCCGGCGGTCGGTCCCCTCGATGCCGCCGGGGGCGGTGTCCGGGGGCAACTCGATGACCTCGTGTGCCTCGATTGTCGCAGCGTTCATCGAGCGGAACTTCAGCACCTCGAAGGCGCGGCCGTCGCAGCCGACTCGCGTTTGACGGTAGAGAATCGGCGTTCCAACAGACCTCCAGACGCCGAGAGTAATGGCCAGAAGCAGCGGAGAGAGCAGGACGAGGAGGACGGCCGCAGCGATGCGGTCGATCGCGTACTTGACCTCGAACTGCCAGCTCTTCGGGTTCGTCGGCTCCGTCGAGATCAGGGCGAGCCCCCCGAGATGCTCGACGGTGACCCGCTCCTTCATCGTCTCGAAGAGCCGTGGCACGAGCGAGACCGTCACGCCTAGCTCCTCGCATCGGCTCTTGATCCGCAGAAGGACCTCGTGGGGAGCCGTCGAGAAGGCGATGATCGCGTGCCGGACGCCGTGCTGCGCGACGACGCGGTCGAGGTCCCAGCTTGCGCCGAGAACGGGAACGGGAACGGGAACGGGAACGGCGATCTTGCCGTTGCCGTTGCCGATCGCGTCGGCGTTGCCCGTCGCGTACGAGTGCCCGTTCGCCTCAGCGTTCCCGTTCGAATGAGCGCCGTTGCCGTTTGCCTGCGCGTCGCCGTTCGTCTGTGCGTCGCCGTTCATGAATGGCGCCTTGTCGAGAAACCCGATCGGGTGCAGACCAAGTTCTGGCGCGTTGAGAAGCCGCTTCGCCGTGCGCTGGCCAACCTCGCCGGCACCGATGATCAGGGTTGGCTCCCCGGCTTTGCCGCGGTCTCGCGCACGCGCCTCGAACCACGCGACCGCCATGCGGCTCAGGATGAGGAATGATGCTACGAAGAGCGACGTTCGCACGGTCTGGGCGGCCACCCCCGGGTCGTCGGCGACGACTACCCGCGCCGAAAGGACGGTGATCGCCGCGAGGGCCGTGGCACGCACGACGGCGCGCATCTCGTCGAGGAGCCCGGGGCGCAGGCGGCGCCGGTGGCTGGCGCGGAGAAGGCCGAGGACGAGACCACCGAACAGGAGCGTCGCGAGGACGGGAGCGCGGGGAGGGCCGGCCGGCGCGACCGCCTCAGCCGCTAGCAGCCCGGCCGCGAGAGCTACGACGTCTAGCCGGAATAGGACATTCGCCCGGCGCCAGCGCGGCCGGGTGGCCGCGAGAGCGAACCGGTCGTCAGGCCAGGGGCCAGGAACTGTTGTGGAAGTCGCGCGCGAGTCTGTGAGCATTGCCGCAGAGCATTACCGCAGTAAAAGGGCGTGTTACTGAGGAAACCTAGGTTATACCTTTAGAAGCGTTCAGTCAACCAACGGCGGGAAGGGACGCCGGCCCACATGGAGGCTCGGCACGCGGCGCAAGGGTAGGCAAGATAACGGTCCCGGGCGCCATCGGGCTCACGCTACCACGTATACGCGATCGGCTTCTTTGGCACCGGAGCGTACTTCCTGACGAAGCCGAGGAGGTGTTCGAGGAGACGCGTATTAGAGCTCGAATCGGAGGCAGACGGCAGTTATTACGGTTCCGTTATCCCCGCCGGTCTCGCGTCCGACTGACGACGTGGGCGCTGATCGCTTGGTCCGGGTTCGGTGCAGCCGCCGCCTATTGGGGCTATCGGAGTGTCATGGCGTCGTGTCCAGCCTTCGACGACTTCGCGGGTTGCTTCGAGCCGCCTTACCGGTTCGCCGCCAGCGTCTTCGTCGTGTTCTCGGGAACCGTCGAAGCCGTCCTGGTCGGCGTCTGGCTCGTACAACGCTTCAACCGGCAGTAACGCGCGAATCGGGCGCTGCGGCTCGAGGGCGAACGCTCGGAGCCCTGAGACGCGGGGCTCTCAATGACGCTCGACGTACCGCATGGACGGAGCCCAGGCGTCTGTCGTTTCGAGGTCACCCCGAAGCCGACGGGCAAGCGCGGTGAACGCGTCGGCCTTGTCACAAGCGACTGCGAGCTCGAGCTCTCCATTTGGACCTTCCGCTGCAGCGGCCCAAACGTCGAGCGCGATTTGCGTATGAGGCCCGACGAGGAGGAACCCCTCTCTGTCCTCCTCAGCGAGGCTCCACCCCTCGGGGAGCGCACCCTCGGCATCGGCTCGTGCTGCGACGAGGTTGGGATCGTCGTCCTTCCTGCCAAAGAGGCCCACGACGCACGGAGTCTAGGCGGCGGGCATGCCTACCACGAACACGAGCGCGGCGCCGGCTCGTCGGCTCGGAGCGGCCCGCCGAAGCGGCTGCTTTGCGGCAGGCTCGACGTTTGCAGTGCAAGGTGACGAC
>JALZEM010000043.1 GCA_030862005.1 Actinomycetota bacterium
GGACCCGGTAGATCTCGGAGAAGACGGCGTCCTTGTCGGGGATGAGGTCGATGACGCCGTTCGAGATCACGACGTCGAAGTTCTCGTCCGGGAACGGGAGGTTCTCCGCTTCGCCCTCGTGGAACTCCACGTTCTCGATGCCCATCTCCGCGGCACCCGCGCGCGCCTTCGCAAGCATCTCCTCGGTCATGTCGATGCCGGTGACCCGGCCCTCCGGGGCGACCATCTGCGCCGCGACGAGCGAATCCGTGCCCGCGCCCGAGCCGACGTCGAGGACGCGCTCCCCCGGTGCGAGCGGCCCGAGCGCGAACGGGTTCGCGACGCCCGCGAAGGATTCCGCAGATGCCTCCGGGACTCGCGCGAGGAGATCGGGGGGATACGCAAGGTCGGTCGCCCAGGCGCGGCCGGTGGGGAATATGAAGTCCTCCTCGGGCTGCTGCGAGACCTTCGCGTAGGTCTTCTTGATCTCGCATTTCAGCGTCTCGACGTCGACGCCCACGTCGACGGCCATCCGATCACCTCCTCCGCGCAGGGGAGCGTCGTTCATCGTCCAGAAGGTACGCCCACAGAATCCGTCCGTCCAGTCGAACCTGTCGATGTCGGCCATCGCTTTCCCGGATGGTCGGGCGGAGGGACCGGGACCGCCCATCGCGCGAGCGCGACCCACACCCCGCTCGCTGCGGTCGCGCCCGCGACGATCCCGATCGCCCATCCGCTCCCAAGGGCATCCGCGAGGGATCCCGCCGCGAGCGCGCCCGCGACGAGACCGGCATCCCGCCAGAAGCGGTAGGCGCCAACGGCGCGGGCCCGCTGCGTCGGCGGAACCGCGTCCGCGACGGCTGCGATCAACGTCGGATACGCGAGCGCCGTCCCCGCCCCGAGTAAGACGGCGGCGGCGAGCGCAGGCGCGAATTCGCCACCCCCGCCGAGGAGTGCGGCAAGCGCGAGCGCCTGTACGGCCATCCCGAGGACGATGAGCGGCTTCCTGCCGGCACGATCCGAGAGCCACCCGGTCCCAAGCTGCCCAAAGCCCCACACGGCCGGGTACACCGCCGCGACGATGCCGATCTCACCGATCGTCGCCCCGGCCGTCGCGAGATAGAGCGGCGCGAGCCCCCACGCAAGCGCGTCGTTCAGGTTGTTCACGAATCCGGCCTGCGCGCAGGCGCGAATGACGGGCTCGTGGCGGGTCGTCCGTGCTCCGCCCTCATCCTCGACGCGTACGTGCGCGGCCGTGTCACGGATAAACAGGACCGAAGCGGCCAGCCCCGCGAGCGCGAGCGCACCGGCGCCGGCCCAGACGAGCGTCCGGGGCGCGAGGGCACCGGCGAGCGCTCCCGTCGCGAATGCCGTGACCGCGAGCCCGACGTAGCCGGCCGACTCGTTCAACCCGAGCGCAAGCCCACGCCTCCTCGGGCCTGCCAAGTCGATCTTCATGAAGACGGTGAGCGACCAGGTGAGTCCCTGGCTCGCGCCGAGGAACAGATTCGCGACGACGATCCAGCCCCACCCTGGAGCGACGCCGACGAGCGCTGCAGCGGGGAAGGCGAGAACCCACCCGGCGACGAGGAGGCGCTTGCGCCCCGCCGCTTCCGCGAGACGGCCGGCGACGAGGTTCGCCACGGCCTTCGCAGAGCCGAACGCCGCAATGAACGCGAGCACCGCCGTCTTCGACGAGACGCCGAAGTCGCTTTCGCCGACCAGGGGGAGGACGGTTCGCTCGAGGCCGATGAGGGCTCCGACGAGGGCGTTCAGCCCGACGAGGAGGGCGAACTGGCGCGCGTTCGCGCGGAGGCCGAGGCGGACCGGGCCTGCGGTCAAGCGCTCGCGGCGACGAGCCCGGACCGGTTTACAGCGACGATTCGCGTCTGGTCCGCGGGCGGCGGCGGGGTCCCGTCCAGGAGGGCGACCGCAAACGCCTCGGCGCTCTCATAGCCGAGCGCGCGGTTGTATCGCCGCTCGAAGCCGATCGTGGAAAAGGGATGCGCCGAGAGCGAACGCCCGCACACCGACCCGCCGTAGTGGCTCGGGTAGACGAGGACGTGGTCGGGAAGCGCGAGCAGGCGGTTGAGCGAGTCGAAGAGCTGCCGCGCGCGCGGCTGTGCGTCGCCGTCGGAATGAAGGTCGGGTCGGCCGACGTCGCCGACGAGGAGCGAATCCCCGGTGAAGACGAGCCACGGCTCGTCCGTTCCGCGCCGGCGGTCCGCGACGACGTACGCGTGGTGAGCCGGCGCATGCCCCGGGGTCGCCAAGACCGTCACGATTGTGTTCCCGAGCTCGATGACGTCACCGTCGGCGAGCACGCGGTGCGGGAACTCGACGTCGGCGCCTGCAGGGAGATATGCGGCTGCGCCCGAATCTTCCACGAGTGCCGGAAGCCCGGAGACGTGGTCGGCCTGAACGTGCGTCTCGAGCACGGCAACGATCGGAGCGCCTGCGCGCTCCGCGGCGTCGAGATACGAGCCGACGAGATCGACGTGAGGATCGACGACCGCGAGCTCCGACTTTGTCAGGCAGCCGAACAGGTAGCTCGCGCACGCGGTGTCCTCGTACAGGAACGGACGGAGGATCATTTGCCCGCTCTCAAGGTAGGCGTTAGCCTTTCATCGTGCCAGACGAACTTCCCAATAGGTCGTATCGTCTTGGCCGATAGCACGCTCTCGCTGCTCTGGGACACGACAAGGCTCCGTCTCCTCGTCGAGATCGAGCGGACGGGAAGCGTCTCCGCCGCTGCGCAGGCGATCGGGATCGGACAGCCGACGGCGAGCGCACACCTCCGACTGCTCGAAGCCTCGGCGGGCCAGCGCCTGGTCGAGCGGAACGGGCGGGGGAGCCGTCTCACGGAGGCGGGCCGCGTGCTCGCGCACCATGCGTCCGAGGCGCTCACGACTCTCGCCGCCGGTGAGGAGGAGCTCCACGCGCTCGCCGGCCTCGAAACGGGGACGATTCGCATCGGCGCGTCGACGACGCCGGGCGTGTACGTCCTCCCGGATACGCTCGCCTGCTTCCGGCGCGACCACCCGAACGTCCGCGTGGAGGTCGAGATCGCGTCAACGGGCGAGATCGTGGAGCGGCTTCTTGCAGGCCGCGTGCAGGTCGCGCTCGTCGGGGAGCCGAAGGTTGACGAGCGGGTGACGCTCGAGCCCTTCCTCGATGACGAGATCGTGGGCGTGGCGAAGCCGGGCGTCCTTCCAGCGCGCGGGGGCAAGGTCGATGCCGCGGCCCTCGGCGAGCAGACCCTCCTCGTGCGTGAGCCGAGCTCGAGCACGCGCCGAATCTCCGATCGTGCGCTCGTGGAGGCGGGCGCGCGTCCGCAACAGATCTGGGAGCTCGACTCGAGCGAGGCGATCAAGCGAACGGCGCGCGAGGGACTGGGCGTCGCGTTTCTGTCGCGCTATGCGGTCGCCGAGGAGGTTGAGCGAGGCGACCTCGAAAGCTTCCGCCTCGCCGGGCGGCCTCGGATCGAGCGGAAGCTCAACATCGCACGCCTCGCGCGGCGGCCGCTGTCGCCGAGCGAGCGCGGCTTCCTCACGACGCTCGCTCGCTGCTGCGCGAAGAATGCCGACTACGCCTCGGCCTGCGTCAGCTAGCGAGCCGCGCCGAATTCCCGTAGGACGACCGTCTCCGTGACGTCGAGCCGCGTCCCGGCTGCACGGATGCGCCGCTCGAGCTCGCGTGGGACCACGAAGCCGTCCCACTCCGCAACCGTCTCGAGCAAGTCGGTCGCAGTATCGAATCTCTCGCGGCTCTCGAACGTACGCTCGGCTCTCGGGACGAAGAGCCCTCCCCGGACCAGCTGATCGAGCCCGGCCTCGGTCGCGCGCACGACGTCGAAGAATTCATCCTCGCCGAACGCGCCGAGGTCGCCGTCACGGCCCACCGCACGCGCGGCGGGCGGCACGGGATGCATATCGAGCAGAAGGCCACCGCTCACGAGACACCGGTGAATTCGCTCCAGGGCGTTCACGACGCCCTCGACGGGCAGTCATCACAACGACCACGAGAGGAACGCGGCGTCAAAGCTCTCCTCGGGCTCGTCGAGCTCGATGGCGTCGACCGCTTTGAAGGAAACGCGGTGGCCGAGCGCCGCGGGCACTCGCGCCCGCGCCACGTCGATCGACGCCGCGTCGGAGTCGATCGCGAGGACGGAGGCGGCGTTTCGGGCCAGATGCCACGTCAGGCGGCCTTCGCCGGCCCCGACCTCGAGTATGCGGAGGCCGTTCAGATCGACGAGCGCGTCGAGCGCGGCGGCGTCGGCACCATCGGGGTCCTTGGTCGAGCCCATGCGCTCCGTCTAGCGCCGCTCCACGAGCTCGTAGCGCCGCTTTCGGTTCGGGTCGGCGTCCATTCCTCCACTGAGCGCCGTTCGGGATGACACGGCGTGGCTGGGACAGCCGCCGAGGATCGCGCGAGCCGCGAGGTTCCGCCAGTCGCGCTTGCTCGCAACAGTCAGGAACGTGTCCATGTGCGGGACACTATCGCTCGGGATTGGGTAGCGGAACGCCCCTTAGAGCTCCTTCGCGAACTCGCGGTACTCCTTCTTGAGCTTCGGGTCGGTTCCGAGGTACGCGTGCTTCGACATGTCCGCGCTGAAACGGCTCGCCGGCGGCGTGCGCCCGAGCGCCTCTGCCACGCTCCTGATGTGGTGCGGCCCGGCGCCGCAGCATACGCCGAGGTACCGCACGCCGAGGTCGTGTGCGGCGCGGGCGAAGTCGCCGAGCTCGTAGCGGTTGCAGACGAACGGGTCGAGCGCCGTCGGAAACGGCCGGCCATCCGGAAAGTCGTCGTAGTGCGGGTCCTCGAGCGACTGGAA
>JALZEM010000099.1 GCA_030862005.1 Actinomycetota bacterium
CAACTGAGCTCCCTCGTTATCGACCCCTCGATGGAGTCGCGGCTGCAGGGTATCCAGGGGCTCCGCGCGCTCGCCGCAGGCAGCATCCTCCTTCTCCATATCGTGTACTTCTCGAGTCCGCCGGGCGGAGGATTCGAGCTCGGGTGGTTCGGGACGTACCTCGTCCCTCATCTCCCGCTGGGCCTCACGCTCCTCTTCCTGCTCTCAGCGTTCCTTCTCTACCGCCCCTTCGCTGCCGCTGTCATGCGCGAGACGCGCGTCCCGAGTCTCCGGAGATACCTGCTCAAGCGCGCGCTCAGAATCCTCCCGGCCTACTGGTTCATCCTTCTCTTCACCGGACTCGTGCTCCGAACGACGAACGTGCTCGAGCCGGATGGCACGCGCTCGGTCGGTGCTCTCGACGATCCCGTTCTCCTCGTGCTCAACCTCGCCTTCGTCCAGAACTTCTTCCCCAGCACGCTCCTAACCGGGATCGGCCCCGCCTGGGCCCTCGCGGACGTGTTCGTCTTCTATCTCGTGCTGCCGCTCCTCGTGCTCATGGCGTTCGGCCTCGCCAAGCGGGCATCGACCCGGGAGCGAAGGAGGCTTGCGGTGCTTGTGCCGGCAGCCGTGCTCCTCCTGCTTGGTCTATCGGGAAAGGCCGTCGCGGCGTTCGTTGTTCCGGGCGGCGCTTGGGAACAAAGCTGGCACGCGGTGATCGAGCGCAGCTTCTGGGCACACGCCGACTTCTTCGCGCTCGGCATGGCGGTCGCCGTCCTTCGCGTCGATTCTGAGGACGGCGTCCTGAGGTTGCCGACCTGGTGGCGCAAGGCAGCCGTCGCCGCGCTCGTGCTCGTGGCGGTGCCGACAGCGGTACTGACGACGGCGGAGGGGAACGCCGACGGCAGCACCAGCAATTACGCCTACGACAGCCTGATGGCCATCGCGTGTGCGCTGTTTCTCACGCTGGTCGTCCTCCCTGCGCAGGATCGGCCGACGGTGCTCGTGCGTCTCCTCGAGACTCGTCTCCTTGTCGTGGGCGGTATCGTCTCCTACAGCGTCTTCCTCTGGCAGTTGCCGCTCATCAGGTGGCTTAGCGTCCACGATTTCACGTTCGCAGAGACGACTGGCTTCGTCGCCAACGTCGCCGTCATCGGACTGCTCACCCTCGCGCTCTCGGTCTTCACGTACCGATGCTTCGAGTTTCCGGCCCTACGCCGCAAGGCGACCATAGGTCGGCGTTCGTCCGACGAGCGGCCACCTGTTATTGAGTCAGCCAGCCCCGCCGTCGAGGTGGTCGAAACTAGGGCGTAGGTGGCGTCTGCTTGCCTCGTCCATCGGCGGTCGTTTCGAGTAGTGGGTCGCTGACTCGGCCCACTGCCGCTGCAAAACTCATCGAACGTCCCGCCGAGGGAACCCCGCAGCATCTCTGCGCTCGTCGCGTGCAGATCGTAGTCAGTCGGGAAGTAGCGGCACCGCTAGGCCCTGGTCCCGGCCGAGCAGCACGGCGCGGACCACCGCGTTGGGCCCGAAGCGCTCGCGGATCTCATCGAGCGCAGCGTCGAGCGCGACGCCGTCGTGCCCGTCGAGCGGGAGCACCAGCTGCACGGCTCGGTCGTCGTCGAGGTTCGCCACCGAGATCCCGACGAGCGTGATGCCGTCGCGCGCGATCGCCGGCATCGCAGTTGCGAGGAGCTGCCGCGTCGTCTCGACGATCGTCCCGGTGTGGGCGGTCGCCTGGGGGAGCGTGTGCGAGCGCGTCGCCCGTGTGAAGTCGTCGAAGCGCAGCCGGAGCACGACGGTGCGGCCGACGCGGCCCGCGGCCCGCATTCGACGGGTGACCCGCTCGACAAGGCCGATCGCGACGGCGTCGATCGCGTCCGGCGACCTCGGCGACCGGCCGAGCGCGCGCTGCGACCCGATCGACCTCCGCCGCCGCCGGGGGTGGACAGGGCGGGGATCGCGATTGTGGGCGAGCGCGTGGAGGTGCCGGGCCTGTGCCCGGCCGAGCATGGCCTCGAGAGTCGCCTCCGAGAGCCGCGCCAACTCGCCGACCGTGCCGATCCCCCGGCTGCGGAGCTTCGTCGCGGTGACGGCGCCGACGCCCCAGAGGCGCTCGACCGGAAGGGGATGGAGGAATTCGAGCTCGCGGTCGGGTGGAACCACGAGCAGGCCGTCCGGCTTGGCAACGCCGCTCGCGACCTTCGCGAGGAACTTCGTCCTCGCTACGCCGACCGTGATCGGAAGGCCGACGCGCTCGCGCACCGTGAGCCGCAACCGTGCAGCGATCTCGACCGGCGTGCCCGCGATCCGCCTCAGCCCGCGAACATCGAGAAACGCCTCGTCGATCGACACGCCCTCGACCAGCGGCGTCGTATCCTCGAAGACGCGATAAGCGGCCTTGCTCGCCTCCGCGTACGCCGACATGCGAGGCGGGACGACGACAGCGCGCGGGCACAGCCGCCGCGCCCGCCCGAGGCTCATCGCCGTCCGCACGCCGGCCGCCTTCGCCTCGTAGCTCGCCGCGAGGACGACGCCGCCGCCGACGATCACGGGCCGGCCGCGCAGCCGCGGATCGTCCCGCTGCTCCACCGACGCGTAGAACGCGTCCAGGTCGGCGTGGAGGATTCTCGCCTCCATGCGAACATATGTTCGCACATGCGGCCGTGGCGCTCAACCAGTTCGTCGCACGTCCTGCTCCTCTCGCGTCGGGTCGTTCCCCCACCCTGAATCCACCTACGGCGTCTCGGCGTAGGCCGTTGCTCGAAGCAGAGCCACGGCCCCCGGAATCACTCGACCGCGACCGCCAAGAGGCGGCCATGCGTGGTGGTTGCGCACTGGTAGATCCACCTCGTAGCGAAGCTCCCTCGGCGCCGTCTAGATCTCGCCGGTGAAGGTGTCGCAGGCGGCTGGATCGCCCTCGCCGAAGCCGCGGCTGAACCATTCGACGCGTTGTTCCGACGACCCGTGTGTCCACGTTTCCGGATCGATCTCGCCGGTCGTCTCGCGTTGGATCCGATCGTCGCCGATCGCCGCCGCCGCGCGGAGGCCCTCCTCGAGGTCGCCGCTTTCGAGCAGTTGTTGCTCGTAGGCCGAATGCCCCCAGACTCCTGCCAGGCAGTCCGCTTGAAGCTCCAACCGGATCGAAAGATCGTTCGCTGCATCCGGGTTCGACTGCTGCTCGTTCCGGACGTCGTCGGAGATGCCCGTAATCGTCTGGATGTGGTGTCCGAACTCGTGCGCGATCACATATGCCTGCGCGAAGTCGCCGGGGGCGCCGAAGCGGTCGCGAAGCTCGCGGAAGAAGCCGAGATCGAGGTAGACGAGCCGGTCGCGTGGACAGTAGAACGGGCCGGTCGCGGAGGACGCGAACCCGCACCCGGACTCCGTGTTCCCCTCGAAGAGCACGAGCTTCGTCGGCTCGTACCGCTGGCCTGCTTCCTGGAAGGCCTGCGCCCACGACCCCTGCACGTTGTCGACGACGAAGGCCACGAAGTCGCGCAAGCGCGCGTCCGGATCGGGTGCGCCCGGAAGGCGCTCGCCGCTTTGCGCAGATGGCGCGCCGCCGAACGGGTCGAACCTCGGCCCGACGTCGATCCCGATGCCGCCGCCGCCGCCGCCGAGAACGCCGCTCGAGAAGAGGATCGCGAGGACCACCCCGATAAGGCCGAGCCCCCCGACTCCGCCGCCGAGCGGGACGCCGAGCCCGCGGCCACCCGCGCCGCGACGGTCGATCACGCCGCCCCGCCCGACCTTTCGCCACTTCACGTTGCCCGGGGTACCCGGACCGGCGAACAATCACGCCTCGGTGCGGCGCGGGTACTTCGGCAGTGCACGCCACCAGAGATCGTGCCGTGGTCAGCTGACTGCGAGGAGCCGTGCGCGGAGCACGCGCGCGAGATCGTGCCCGCCCCAGCGCATGACGACGTTGTGGCTCCAGACGAAAACCGGGCGCGCGACCGGCTCAACGGCGTTCATCCACGGACGCGTCGTTCGCACCGACCATTCGTAGGTGACGGCCGTACCCTCGCCGTCGTAGAGACGCCACCGGCCGACGCCGTCGAGCTCTCCCCGCGCCCGCCCCTCAATGACGTGGGGGCGCTCGATCCGCGTCGTCATCATTTCGAACGCGACGGTCTAAGGGAGCCGGCTCCGCCACCGATGGCGGTAGATGCTCCCGATGCCGCGGTCGTTGCCGTGCTCGAGCTTCTCGACGACCTCGACGCCGCGCCACCATCGCGGCCATTCCTCGACCTCGTAGATCGCATCCCACACCCGCTCGAGAGGCGCGTCGATGCACCAGGTCGTGAGGAAGTGGTAGCCCGCCAAGGCAAGTCGACGTTACCGAGGAGCGTCAGGACTGAATGAACATGGACGCGCCGAGCCGGCACACCGGAACGTGAGGACGCGCATGGGCCACGCCGCGTACGAGATGATCGTTGCGATCAGGCCGACGAGAGGGGCAGGCTCCAGCCGTTCATCGGGCGGTACCAACGGCGCGGCGCCCGCAAAAAAGGTGCGTGGGTCGCCGATGATGTTGCGCGTGTTGCGAGCGCCGCCTATCGTCCGCGGCGGAATGGCCTGGATCGAGTCCGACGAAGCGCGCGGTTACTCGCCGTTCATGCGCGCGCAGGGCGTGAATCCCGCGGTGCGAGACGCTCACATCGCGCTGTACGAAGAGGCGATGGAGCGGTCGTCATCACTCGCGCGCGTGGAATGCGAGGCGATCGCCGTCGC
>JALZEM010000100.1 GCA_030862005.1 Actinomycetota bacterium
CCGACGGCGATCGATTCGCCGAGGACGTCGGACAGCTCACGGAGGACGTCGTCGCCAAGATCGCGCCGGGCGACGTTGATCCCGAGCGGGAGCGGAAGGCCCGTTTCGAGCAGCCACCACTCACCCAGGTCGACGATCCGGTCGAGACCGTGCTCCGCGTAGGTCAGCTGGCCCTCGTGGATCAGGAGCCCGGCCTGAGCGCGGCCCGACTTGACCTCGTCGATGATCTCGTCGAAAGCGACCTCGCGGAAGCGGAAGTCCCCGCCCATGTACAGCCGCAGCGCGAGAAATGCCGTGGTCATCCGACCCGGCACCGCGATCTCCATCTCTGCGAGCTCTTCGCGGGAATGCGGCTCCAGCGCAACGACGATCGGACCGTAGCCCGAGCCCATGCTCGCGCCGTGCGGGAGGATGACGTAGCGGTCCTGCACGAACGGATACGTGTGGAGCGAGATCGCGCTGACCTCGAGCCGGCTCTCCAGCGCCCACTCGTTGAGGGTCTGGATGTCTCGGAGGACGTGCTCGAACTCGAACCGGCGCGGATCGACTCGACCAGCCGCGAGGCCCCAGAACATGAAGGCGTCGTCGGGATCAGGACTGTGGCCGAGGCGGATCAGCAAGGCGCGGCAGGGTACCACCCGCATTGCAGCGCCGCGCGCACAACTGCCGCCGTCGTGGCACTACGATTTCGACGTGTCCAAACTCGCGCGGAGCGAAGCGACCCAGGACGACGCGAAGGCGATCGACTACGAGGGGCGCACGGCCCTCTCGTACACCCCCGACTCCGATGGCTAAGCCGCCCCTCAGTGACGCGATCCAGGATTACCTGAAGGAGATCTATAAGTTGCAGGCGATTGGGGAGCGCGCGACGACTTCGGCGATCGCGAAGGAAATGGGGGTCGCGCCGTCGTCGGCCACCTCGATGGTGAAGAAGCTCGCGGTGCTCGGGCTCGCGGAGCACGCGCCGTACCGCGGGGTCGACCTCACCGAGGCCGGCCGTCAGATCGCTCTCGAGGTGATCCGCCACCATCGGCTCCTCGAGCAGTACCTCGCCGAGACGCTGGGACTCGGGATCGACGCTGTGCACGCGGAGGCCGACCGGCTCGAACACGTCCTCTCGGAGGAGCTCGAAGCACGCATCGACAAGGCGCTCGGGTACCCGACGCATGATCCGCACGGCGATCCCATTCCCGACGCCGAGCTGAACGTCGAGCGGCCGCGCCTGCGCTCGCTCGAGACGCTCGCTCCCGGCGAGGAGGCGACGGTCCGTCGCGTGCCAGACGGCGACGCAGCGCTTCTTCGCTATCTCACGAAGCTCGCGCTCGTCCCGGGCCGGCGCGTGACGATGGGCCGCTCGGAGCCGTTCGGCGGGCCGCTCACGGTGACGGTCGCCGGAACCGACCACGCGATCTCGCGGGAGCTCGCGGGACTGATCGGGGTGGCGTAGGTCGAGCTAGGTCTTGTGGCCGAAGAACCAGCGTTCGAGCGGTTTCAGCAGCTCTTCCTCTGCAAACGGCCGGACATCCTCGTTCAACCCTTCCTCCGCTGAGACCTCGAGGTCGTCGCTCAGGGCGCCGTTCGCGGCCTCGAGCGCGTCACCAAGCTCGTATCCCTCGAACACGTAGTCGTCCGGTCGCGGCCTGAGCGACGCTCGATGCCGCGCGTTGATCGCGCGGCCGACGCCCCAGACGGCGCCTGGGCGCCGCTCGATCCAGATGACGATCTCGTCTCGGGTCCCATCCTCCCCGATCCCGTGGAGGACTCGTTCGGCAAACCGCATCGCGGCCGGCTCCTGCGGCACGAGACAAGGATACAATCGACGTCGTGAGCTTCTTCCGCCGCATCTTCGGCAAGGGTGACCAGCCCGAGGAGGAGGCGCGACGTGGCTCGATCTCGAAGGAGGAGTCGCTCGCCGCGTACGTCGTCCGCGAGCACCGGCTCGGCCGTTCCGTCGACGAGATCCTGAACGATCCGTACCTGAAGAACCGCTGCTCCGACGAGCAGCGCCTCCGCTTGCTCGAGCGCCCCGAGGTGATCCGCGCCATCGGCGAGGACACCGCCGCTGCGGCGCGCGACCGCGTCGAACGCACCTGAGCGACCGGACCGGCCGGCAGGTGGGCGAGCTCCGAGGGGAGCGCGTGATCCTGCGTCCGCTCGATGAACGGGATGTCCCTCGCGTGGTCGTGCTTGCAACCGATCCCTCCGTCTCCCGGTGGTGGCCGGGTGTCACCGCCGAGGCCGTTCAAAAGGAGCTGGCGCTTAGCCTTGCCGTGACGCTGGAAGGCGAGGTAATCGGGCTCGCGCAATACTACGAAGAGACAGATCCCGACTACCGCCACGCCGGCATCGACCTCTTCCTCGGGGCTCCGTGGCAGGGCCACGGCCTCGGGACGGACACCGTTCGGACGCTCGCCCGCTACCTCGTCCACGACCGCGGCCACCATCGTCTCATCATCGATCCCGCCGCCGAGAACGCGGCCGCCATCCGCTGCTACGAGGGTGTTGGCTTCAAACGAGTCGGCGTCATGCGCCGGTACGAACGCGGGCCGGAGGGAGAGTGGCGCGACGGTTTGCTGCTCGACCTGCTCGCTGAGGAGCTCGCATAAGCGTGTAGGAGCCCTTGGCGATATCGAGGATGGCCGGGTTGTGAGCGCGGCGTTAGCTGCGACCCTTCTTGCGATCCGGCGAATCAGCGCTAGACGACTTCGCCCCCCAGGCGCTGAACCCAAACCCTTTGATGGCGTCCGCGACGTCTTCGGGGCTACTCCCGCCCCGCTGGCGCTCGCGGAGAGCTTTTGCGCGTTCTTCGCGCTTCCGCGCCTTGTTCGCCTCTCCCCCGAAGCTTTTCGAGCAGGTTCATGCCGTCGATGATACGACGGAGCGGGCGGGAGGCGCGTTTACGCCGCGAGCGGAGTAGCCCGCGCGCGTCGGGGCCTCCCCAAGCTCTCCGGCGGACGACTTTCGATTGTCGGCGGCCGTGATCGCGTCGCCCGCTCAACGAGCTATGGGGGCCGAGCCGTGTCATGAAGCGCGGCGTCCACGCCTATCGAAACGGCTCAGGGCCGCAGTTGCCGTCGATTATGGACGTGCGTTTCTAGGCGAGCAGGCAGGATACCGCCTGCACGCGCGACGGTTGTGGACGAAATACCTGCAAATGCGGCGAACTTCTCGTTGCCGCAGTCACAGTCCTGTGGGCAGCGCCGGGGAAAGTTATTCCCAAACTGCCGCAAACAGCCTGTGTCAGGCACGGCCTAAGAATCTGTGGAGGGAAAGGGCCGTCGCGCCGTTTACATTACGGGTGCGTGGAGGGGCCTCCGCGCATCGGGGTGCGGCGTGGCACCTTTGCCGCAGAGCTGTGTCGCGCCGCACCTCCTCCCCAGCGCATTTTTTCCGTCCAAACCTCCTAGAGAGCCGTGCCGAGCCCGCGCTCGACCGCGCGGTCAAGGACGAGCTTCGCGACCGCGAGATCTTCGGCCGCGATACCGAGGCTTTTGAAGACGACGATGTCGTCGTCTCGCTGACGGCCCGGGAGCTCGCCGCCGACGACTTCAGCGAGCTCGTGGACCTCGAGCCAGTCAAGCACCCCGCGTGCGACGGGCTCGACGAGATCGCCGGCTTCGACCCGCGCCTGCTCCCTGGAGTCGCAGCAGACAAACGCCGCCCGCTCGAGGACGGCGTTGTCAAGCTCGCGAGCCTTGATCCGGTTCGCTCCGATCGCGCACACGAGCGCGCCGGGCCGGAGCCATTCCCCGCGCAGCACCGGGTCGCGTGAGTTCGTCGCTGTGACGACGATGTCTTGCTCGGCCGCTTCGCGGTACCACTCGACGGCCTCACCGCCGAGCCGGGCGGCGAAATCGCGGCGGCGCTCCTCGTTTCGGCAGTACACGAGAACGCGCTCGACGGTGGGACACGCCGCACGGATGCACTCGACCTGGCTCTCGGCCTGCCAGCCGCAGCCGATGACGCCGACCGTGCGCGCGTTCGGGCGCGCGAGCCAGCGCGCTGCGACCGCACTCGCCGCCCCCGTGCGACGCTGCCCGAGGCGGTCGGCCTCGATCACTGCCAGGACCTCGGGCCGGTCGACGGCGAAGAGGACGACGACGAAGCGAGCTCCCGCGGCGAAACCCGTGTAGCTCTTCAGCCCGGCGACTCCAAGTTCGAGATCGGCCGCGGCCAGGACATGCAGGAGGCCGCCCTCGAGCCCGAGGCGGAACCGCGGCCGGTTCTCGACCGCGCCCCGCGCGATCCTCGCGAACGAGGCCTCGATCGCGTCGACCGCGTCCTCCGGCGGTAGCAGCTGCTCGACCTCGGATTCGCGGATCAGGAGCGGCACGACGGGCTAGTCTAGGCCGTGTGGAGCGCTGGCACAGGGTTTCGGCCGCCGCGCTCGTCGGCGACCGAGCTCTCGTCGAAATCGGAGGGCGAACGGTTGTCCTCTTCCGCGTCGACGGCACCGTCCACGCATTCGACAACGCATGCCCACACGAGGGAAACCCTCTGGTCGAGGGCGAGATCGTCGGCCCGATGCTCACCTGCGTCTACCACGGATGGCGCTTCGACCTCGAGACCGGCGCGTGCCTCTTGGGCGAGGGCGCTGCGCGTCGTTATCCCACGGAGGTACGTGACGGCGCCGTCTGGGTCGATCTCGGCGACTCCTAGTCCTCGGCGAGCTGCCACACGTTGTCGCGGATGATCGGCACGGTCTGCCCGTCCCGCGTCAACCCGTCGACCGCGACCTCCGGGCCGCCGATCATGAAGTCGGTGTGGATCGCCGACTGCGACACGCCGTCGACGGCTCTCCCGCCCTCCAAACCGAGCAGAAGACCCTGCCCGTACGCGATGTGCGACGTCGCGTTCTCGTCGTAGAGCGTCGAGAAGAACGTGATGCCCGTCTGGCCGACGCGCGACGAGCCGTCGACGAGGGCGACCTCGCCGAGCATCGACGCACCGTCGTCGAGCGCCATCTCGCCGCGAACGGTCTCGACGCCTTCCGCTGCCTGGACGTCGATCGCGCGGCCGCGCTCGAAGCGGATCTCGAGGTCGCGGACGATCGTCCCGTCGAGCGCGAGCGGCCGTGTGGCGCGGACCACGCCCGCCGTCCGCCGCGCGTCGGGAGTCGTGAAAACCTCCTCGGTCGGAAGGTTCGGCACATGCGCGAGCCCCCAGACCGTCTCCTCGCCGGCGCCGCCCCAGCGCGACTCCGGAAGGAGCCCCACCGTGAGGTCGGTTCCAGACCCGACGAAGCGCAGGGTGTCCAGCGCAAGATCGTTCAGAACGCGCGCGCGCCTGGTCAGCCGGTCGACGTGCGTGCGCCACGCGGCCACCGGGTCCGGCTCGTCGAGGCGGACGGTCTGCGCGATCGCCTCCCACAGCCGCTCCGTGTCTGGCTCACCGAAGATCACCCGAGCCCACCCTTCGGTCGGATAGCCCGCGATCGTCCAGTTGACGAGCCTCTCGCTCTTGAGCCGGATCTCTTCTCGCGAGTAGTCGCGCATCACCGATCGCGCGACGCGGCGGCCGTCGAGGTCTCCGAGGAGGCCCGGCTCCGGCTCGCCGGAGATGCGAATCATCGCGCCTCGGTTCCCGAACTCCTCGAGCCTCCTTGCGAGCCAGGGCGGCGTCCAGTCGAGCAGGTCGTCGGGCGCGTGCTGAACCCCCGCCCGCCTCACCCACGCGTCGCGGTAGAGGACGTCGACGTACCGTGCGCCGCGTCGGTAGGCCACGTCCGTGATCGCGCGCACGAGCGGCGCGTGCTCCACGTGCGCGATGAGGTCGAGCATCTGGCCGCGCTCGAGGTTGATCCCGACCTCGACGATGAGCTTCGCGTAGGCCTCGAGTCGTTCGTCCGCCACAGCCACGGCGCGCGACTCTACCGGCAAGCGTCCGAGAGAAGCGAACATGCGCCCGGCATGATTCGAACATGCGACCTCTGCCTCCGCAGGGCAGCGCTCTATCCCCTGAGCTACGGGCGCGAAGCCGAACTAGTGTAGCGAGCGCGCCTTTCCGCTCCCGATCTCGAGCTCCGCGTCCGTCGGAACCTCGACGCGGACGAAACCGAGTGCGACGATGCCGCCGTTCGAGCGGGCCGCGCTCGTCACCCGGCCGACCACCTTCTCGCCGTAGCGAATGTCGGTTTCGGCCGCGGGAAGGTGGCCGCCGTCGATCGCGAGCACACGCAGCTCCCGGTTCGCATGGCCACGGTAATGCAGCCGGGCGATCGGCTCCTGCCCTGGATAGCACCCCTTCGTCAGGCTGACCGCGCGGTCGATAAGTCCCGCCTCCGCGGGGAGAACGCGCTCGTCGATCTCGCTTCCATAGCGCGGCGTTCCCGCTTCGATCCGCATCCGCTCGAGTTCGTCGGCGCTGACGAGCGACGCGGCCGGCGGTAGCGCCGACCCGATGATCTCCCAGGCCGGCGTGCCGTAGTCGTCGTTCGGGACGGCCAGGACGCCTTCAGGCGGGTCCTCTCCGAACTGGATATGGGAATCGTGCGACTCCGGCTCGATTTCGGCCCGGGCCGCGAAGCGGAACTGGAGGAGGTGACTTTGCACGGTCTCGCCGAGCTGGGGATCGGTCAGGAGCAGGAAGCTCTCCGCCCCTCGCCGGACGATGCGAAGCGGGGCGATCACGCGGCCCTTCGCCGTCAGGAGCAGGGCATCGCACGCGTCACCGGGCGCAAGCGCTGCGACGTCATTCGACACCATTCGCTGGAGGTAATCCTCAGCCTGCGGCCCAGCGACGCGGATGAAAGCGCGAGGCCGAAGCGCGACCGAAGGGACTCGATTTGCCGCTCCCATCTCCATCCAGTGTAAGGGCGAGAGGGCGACGAAGCGGCCGGTCAGAGAAGCGGAAAGGGCCGGCTCGGCCGGCC
>JALZEM010000105.1 GCA_030862005.1 Actinomycetota bacterium
CCGGAGATGTACGGCAGCCCGCGCGCCTTGTTCGCGGGATAGCCGGCGACCCACTTGAGCGCGACGACGTCCTCGTCGGCGAGATACGCCGGCATCGCGTGGATGAACGAGTCCTTCCGTGGGTGGAGGCCCGGCTTCGGTGGAAGCTCGACCTGCCCTGCAGCGAGCGACCGATAGGCGGCCTCGACGAGGTCGAGCTGCTCTGGGATCGGCGGGAGGAGGGCGGCGACTTCCTCGCGCGCGAGATAGAGCAGGGTCTGGTTCACGCGGCGTCGACCGATCCGGGCTCGACGACGAGCACTCGACGTTCGTCCGAAGCGCCCAGCGGATGCTTCTCTGACCGCTCGGGCTCGGATGTCGACCGTGTCGAATGCGTTCGCGCGGCTTCGGCTCGAGATCGCGACGCGCGGGTCAGGCGCAGGTTCCCCTCCTCGATCCGACCACGGTGTTGAAGCAGATGTCGCCGTTCGAGCGTTCGACCGCGCCAGGCGTCACCTGCCGAGAACCGGCGGCCACGATCGTCGCCACGTAGCCGAGGCTTGGCTCATCAACCAGGTGCACCTCCTCAGGCGCTCCGCCCACTTCTGACCACGACGCTCCGCCCACTTCTAACCATGAAGGCTATGCGCGCCACCCGGCTTCTGAGCTTCGTTAGTTGACACTTACGTTAGATATCGCTTAAATAACGCGGGATGGAGGCCGTGCTCAAGGCGATCGCGGAACCGCACCGACGGCGAATCCTTGAGATCATCGGCGACGGCGAAGTCGCCGCCGGCGCGATCGCGGCCCAGTTCGACGTCACGCGTTCGGCCGTCTCGCAGCATCTCGGGATCCTCAAGGATGCCGGTCTCCTGGCTGAACGGCGGGAGGGAACGCGTCGGTTGTACCGAGCGCGGCCGGAAGGCTTCGCCGATGTCCGCGACTTCCTGGACCAGTTCTGGAGCGAAGGCCTCGTGCGGCTCAAGCACGCCGCCGAACGAGAGGAAAGGACACGAGATCGTGCCGCAAGCCGCAACTGAGGTTCAGCAGGAGATCTGGGTCGAGGCGAGCCCCGAAACGGTCTTCGCCTATTTCACCGACCCTGCGCGGATGGTGCAGTGGAAGGGCGCCCGCGCGACGCTCGACCCACGGCCAGGTGGGATCTACCGCGTAGAGATCAACGACCGCGCAATCGCCCGCGGTGAATACGTCGAGTTGTCGCCGCCGAACCGGATCGTCTTCACATGGGGGTGGGAAGGTGGGAGTAATCCGGTTCCGCCGGGGTCGAGCCAGGTCGAGGTTGACCTCGTTGCCGACGGCGACGGCACGATCGTCCGCCTCACGCACCGCGACCTTCCCGAGGAGGAGCGGGCGGCGCACGCCGACGGCTGGCGGCACTTCCTCGGTCGTCTCAGCGAGACGGCGGCGGGCCGCGATCCCGGGCCTGATCCAATGGCGCAAGCGCCTGAGTAATTCGAAAGGAGAAGCGATGCCGAAGTTCCTCGATCACCATCCGACGATGCCCGCGATCCCACCAGAGATGCAGGAGGGGATGGCCGAGCGCATCAAGGCCGGCCGTCCCGATGAGCACGGCGTCACCGGTCTCAACGTCATCCTCACAGCCGACGGCAAGGGATACTGCCTTTCCGACGCGCCGACCGCCGAGGCCGTCGTGAAGGCGCACGAGGCCGCAGGATTCCCGCTTCGGCGCGAAGATGTCGTAGAAGTACGCACCCTGGTCTAGCGGAGGAGGAAGGGATGCCCAACCCGGTCGTGCATTTCGAGGTCATAGGAAAGGATGCCGCCAAGCTTCAGAAGTTTTACGGCGAGCTCTTCGAATGGAAGATCGACACGAACAACCCGATGAACTACGGGATCGTCGACAACGGCGGGGAAGGCATCAACGGGGGCGTCGGCGCGACCGAGCAGGGCGACGGGCACGTCATGTTCTACGTCCAGGTGCCCGACATCACTGCGCACCTCGAGAAGGCGGAGCGCCTCGGCGGGCGGACGATCATGCCGCGGGAGGAGATCCCGGGCGCGGTGACGTTGGGGATGCTCGCCGATCCGGAGGGTCATGTCGTCGGCCTCGTCGAGGCCGGAGGGCCGCCGCCCGCGTAATCAGACCGCGAACCTCCGTCGCCGCCTCATCACGCGCGCCCGGCCACGTCGGCGCTTCGCGCAGCGTACGGCGGGATGCCTGCACTCTCCTGTGCGCGTTCGGTTCCTGTCTGTGATCCACCCGTGCGTCTTCCCGCGCTACGCTGACCGCAGAGGGGTACCTACGGGGGTTCCCCCGGGGGCGACTCGCGCGCGACTAGATTGCACGCCGCGTCGCGGCGATTACGGTACGCCGGTGCTCCTCGACGGGATTCGCGTCGTCGCGTGTGAGACAGGGCTCGCGGGACCCCTCTGCTCGCGCCTTCTCGCGGACTTCGGCGCTGACGTCGTCAAGATCGAGCGGCCCGACGGCGGCGACGTTACGCGTGCGTGGGACACGATCGCGCACGGGCTCTCGGGCGGGTTCGTCTGGGTAAATCGCGGCAAGCGCAGCGTCGCGCTCGACGTCAAGGATCCCGCTGCGCGCCCCGTCCTCGACGCGCCGCTCGCACGAAGCGACGTCTTTCTCCAGAACTTCACGCCGGGCTGGGCCGAGCGCGTCGGCCTCGATGAGCGGGCGGTCCGGGCGCTTCGGCCCGACATCGTCTACACGGAGATCTCCGGCTACGGCCCGACGGCCCGTACGCCTTCAAGAACGCGTACGACCTCGTCATGCAGGGCGAGACAGGCCTCATTTCGTTGACCGGCTCGCCCGAGGAGCCTGCACGCACCGCCCTCTCCGTGTGCGACATCGGCGCGGGCACGTACGCGGCCTTCGCCACCGCGGCCGCGCTCGCCCGGCGTGCTTCGACCGGGGGCGGAGAGCACGTCTCGATATCGCTCTTCGATGTGATGCTCGACTGGCTCGCCTACTTCCCGCACGTCTGGTGGCACCGCGGCGAGACGCCGCCGCGGACTCGGATGCGCCACCCGCTCTTCTGCCCCTACGGTCCCTATCGGGCCGGGGACGGATCGCTGTTCAGCGTCGCGGTGCTGTCAGCCGACCACTGGCGCGAGCTCTGTACGTCCGTCCTCGACCGGCCCGACCTGCTCGCCGACGAGCGGTACGCGACGAATGAAAGTCGTGTGGCGCATCGGGCCGATCTCGAGCGCATCCTCGAGGACGAGCTCGCGCGCCGTGCGGGCGAGGACTGGATCGACCGCCTAGAGGCTGCACGCATCCCGTGCGGTCGCGTGAACGGAATCGCGGAGGTGATGGAGCACCCGCAGCTCGCACACAACCGCCTCGTCGCCGAGATCGGTTCGCCGGCCGGCCCGATCCCGACGATCGGCGCGCCGTTCCTCGTCGCGCGCGAGCGTCTCGACGTGGGTCCCGTGCCGGCGCTCGGCGAGCACACCGTCGAGGTTCTCGGCGAGCTCGGATTCGACGCGTGAGCGAGCTCGTCCTCTACGCCGCCGCGGCCGCCGCCTATGTCGTTCTCGGCGTCCTGATCCCCGAGATCTTGTTCGCCTGGCCGGTCGGTGCCGCCTTCCTGCTCGTGTCCGTCTGGGTCATTCCCGCGCTCGTCCGGAGACTGCGCTGAGCTGGGCCGCACACGATCTCGAGCCGTACGCGCTCCAGCGCCACCTCGGCGGGCGGGTCGCCATCGTTCCGCTTCTGATCGGGTCGTACGCGCCCGATCTCGCCACGAAATGGTTCGCGTACGGAGTCGAGGTGTTCGGGGTCGACCTCAAGGCGGAGGATCCGGCTCGATTCCACCGAGGCTGGCCCGGCGCGGGGTTCACGCACTCGCTTGCGTTCGGCGTGGCGGTAGCCGCCCTCATCTTCCTCCTGACGCGAAGCCGGACGTGGTCGATCTCGTTCCTGATCGGGCAGTGGCTCCACGCGATCACGGATGTCGGTGACACGCTCGGCTCCATGCTCTTCTTTCCGTTCTCGACCGAGCACATCACCGTGGGCGCGTGGGCGTATGCGGCCCAGGCGGGGCGCTACACCGATGCCGGCGCGTATTTCAGCGGCCCCGCCTTTGCGTTCGAGGGGTTCTGGGTCGCTTACGCGCTGCTGAGCTGGCGCGTCCTCACGCGGTCGTACTTCCATGAGGTCATCGTGCCCGCCGACGGGTTCTGGCGCTGGCTCGGTCGCTGGGCGCCGGAAGCGGCGATGCTCGCGCTCTACCGGGCAAGCTGGTTCTACGGGACGACGCGTTGGCTCGCCTGGATCATCTGGGCGCACGTCGTGCACGACTTCGATTTCGACCTGAGCTGGGGCGGACCGCATTGGGTCGACGCGGTCTATCCCGCCGACTAAAGCCATTAGCGCGCGGCGAGCTCTGCGACGTAGCGCCGCTCGTCGGCGGTGAACCAGGGAGGCGACCCCGCCCGCGCGTTCTGGCGCGCGTGCCGTGGATTTGACGTCGCGGGGATGACGGCGTGGATCCGGGTATCCGAGAGCGCCCATTTCAGCAGCGCCTCGGCCCACGTGTCGACGCCGAGCGCGGCGAGCTCCGCGCGAGCGGGACGGGGCATGAAGCCGCCCGGCCCGCCGAGAGGCCGCATCGCGATGACGCCGAGGTCCAGCTCTTCGGCTAGGGGAAGTATCCGCCGCTCCACTTCGCGTTCGGACGGGTTGTAGGGAATCTGGATCGCGTCGATCCGGTCGGTGCGCATGATGGCGGCGAGCTCGTCGAACGCGGCCGCCGAATAATGAGTAGCTCCGAGCCACCCAATCCGTCCGAGGTCGCGCTCTTCCTCGAGCCACGAAAGGTGGCTTTCCCAAGCGACGAGGTTGTGGATCTGCTCGAGATCGACGATTCCTTCGAAGTACCCGAGCTGGTGTTCGAGCTGGTCCTTGGCCTCGGTGGGCGAAGCCGTCCAGATCTTCGTCGCCACAAACGCCTCGTCGCGCCGGTCGCCGATTGCGGCTCCGAGCACGCGCTCCGCACGTCCGTACATCGGTGACGAATCGACGAGGCGCGTTCCGTCCGCGAACGCCGCCTCGACGACGGCATTTGCGTTTTCCTGGTGCTCCGGGCCGACGTCAAACGTGAGCCAGGTTCCGAGGCCGACGACCGGGACGTCGACCCCCGTCTTGCCAAAGCGCCGAAGCTCCATGGGAGAATCCGGACTATGCCGCCGAGCGCCGTCCTCCAAACGCCCGAGCTTTCGGCTGCACGCATCGACGCCCGGGCCCGGGACGAGAACTTCCCTGTCGCGTCGCTCCTCGCGCCGCGGGGCGCGCGTCCACATCTGCGTGCGATTTACGGCTTCGCGCGGCTCGTCGACAACCTCGGCGACGAGGCGCCGGGCGATCGGGACGCGCTCCTCGACGAGCTCGGGCGCGAGCTCGTCGGTCCACCTCGGACCGAGATCATGCGCCGTCTTCACGCGACGATCGCCGCGTGCCGGCTTCCGCGCGAGCCGTTCGAGCGCCTCATCGAGGCGAACCGCATCGACCAGCGCAAGAAGCGGTACGAGACGTGGGCGGAGCTCCGCGAGTACTGCACGTACTCGGCCGAGCCCGTCGGGCGACTCGTACTCGGCGTCTACGGGCGCGCGGAGGAGCCCGACCTCGCGGCGCTGAGCGACGACGTCTGCACGGGGCTCCAGCTCGTGAACTTCCTGCAGGACCCGCCCCGCGACCTGGCGCTCGGGCGCGTCTATCTTCCATCCGAGGACTTGCGCCGTTTCCTCGTGTTGGACGAGGAGCTCGGCGGGCCGCTCTCCGAGCGCCTTGTCTCGCTGTTTCGCTTCGAAGCCGAACGAGCGCGGACGCTCCTCGGGCGCGGAAAGCCGCTTGCGCGCGCCCTCGGCGGTCGGCGTGGCCGTTCCGTCGCGCTCTTCGCGCGCGGGGGCGTCGCGGCTCTCGATGCGCTCGAACGGGCGGGGTGGGACGTCTTCACGCGTCGGCCCAGTCCCGGTCGGTGGACCTTCGCACGGCTTGCCCTCGGCGCGCTCCTCCGCCCGTGACCGCGGTGAGGGAGGCGTACGCCGAGGCGCTCGCGATCACGCGACGCGAGGCGAAAAACTTCGGTTGGGGGATCGCGCTCCTGCCGCGGCCAAAACGCGAAGCGATCGCGGCGCTCTACGCGTTCGCCCGACGTGTCGATGACATCGCGGACGACGGCTCGCTCGCCGTTGACGATCGGCGCGGCCGGCTCGAAGAGTGCCGTGCCGCCGCCTCGAAACTCCCTGCGGCACCCGATGACGATCCCGTCTTGGTCGCGCTCGGCGACGCCATGAGCCGCCACGAGATCCCGCAGTGGGCGCTCCTCGATCTCGTCGACGGCGGCCTCATGGACGTCGAGCGGACCCGGTATGCGACGTGGGAGGAGCTCCGTGAGTACTGCCGCCGAGTCGCGGGTTCGGTTGGAGTGGGGTGCGCAGCCGTCTACCGGCCGGCCGATCCCGAGCGCGCGCGCCCGCTCGCCGAGACGCTCGGCATCGCGCTCCAGCAGATCAACATCATGCGCGATGTGGCCGAGGATTGGCGGCTGGGCCGGATCTACCTTCCGCAGGACGAGCTGGAGCGCTGCGGCGTCACGGAGAGCGCGATTGCCGAGGCGCGCCTCGGGCCGGGCTGGCGCGCTCTGATGGAGCTGCAGGCGCAGCGTGCGGACTCGCTCCTCCACGAGGGCCTCGGGCTCCTTGACCTGCTCGACCGGCGCAGCCGCCTCTGTGTCCGGACGTTCGCGGGGATCTACCGCGGCCTCCTCGCGCAGATGAGCGCGCGCGAATATGACGTCTTCAGCTCGCGGCCGCATCTGTCGGCCGTGGCGAAGGCGCGGGCGGTCGCGGCATTGTGAGGGTCGCCGTCGTCGGCGGCGGGCTCGCCGGTCTCTCGGCCGCGCTCGAGCTTGTCGATTCCGGGCACGACGTGACGCTGCTCGAGGCTCGTCCGGCGCTCGGAGGCGCGGTCCAGACGCTGCCCGCGCGCGAAGGCGATCCTTCGCCGCCTCCCGACAACGGCCAGCACATCGCGCTCGGCTGCTTCGAGTCGTACCTCCGCTTCCTCGAACGGGTCGGCGCGGCGGGCTCTGTCCGGCGGAGGCGCCTCTCGCTACCCGTGATCGGCGAGAACGGCTCCGTCTCCGTGATCGGGCCGGGCGCAGTGGGGCTCCTCCGCTACGGCCACGTGTCCCTGGCCGACCGGCTTGCGGCCGCCCGTGTCACGCGCCGGCTTGCGGCGCTCGATCCCGACCACCACGACGGCGAGACGTTCGCATCGCTCCTTAGGCGCCTGGGTCAGTCTCAGATTGCGATCGACCGCTTCTGGAACGTTTTCATGCGGCCGGCGCTCAACCTTCCAATCGAGGAGGCGAGCGCGGCACTCGGGGTCTTCACGGTGCAGACGGCCCTACTCGGGCGCGCCGGCGCAAGCGACCTATTGCTCCCGGCCGCGCCGCTCGGCGAGATGCACGGGCGGGCCGCCGAGCGCGCGCTCGACGAGGCGGGTGCCGTCGTCCGCACCCGCACTCGGGTCG
>JALZEM010000121.1 GCA_030862005.1 Actinomycetota bacterium
ATCTCCACCGGCGGCGCGCTCATCCTGACGACGCTCGGGTTCACGATGCTCGGCGAGACACTGCGCGACGTCGTCGACCCACGCTTGCGCGCCGTTCGGGCCGGGCCGAGGCCTCGCGTATGACCGAAGCGGTCGAGGAAAGCGGGCTGCTCGAGGTCGAGGGACTCGAGGTCGTCTACCACACCGACGAGCAGCCGCTCACTGCGCTCCATGATGTGACGTTCTCCGTCCGGCCGCGCGAGATCGTCGGCATCGTCGGCGAGTCCGGTTGTGGAAAGTCGACGCTGAGCGCGGCCCTCATGGGTCTCCTGCCGCCGAACGGCGAGGTCACCGCCGGCCGCATCGCCTACCGGACGCAGGACGTGCTCCAGCTTCGGCCCGAGGACTTCAGGCACCTGCGAGGGAGCGAGCTCGCGATGATCTTCCAGGACCCGCTCTCGAGTCTGAACCCGACCTTCGCGATCGGAGCGCAGATGCGCGACGTGCTTCGGGCGCACGGCGGTCGTGGCGACCGACGCCGCATCGCCACGATACTCGAGCGGGTTGGCATCCCGGACGCGCAGGATCGTCTGGGCGACTACCCGCACCAGTTCTCGGGGGGGATGCGACAGCGAATCATGATCGCGATGGCGCTCATGCTCGAGCCTGCGCTGATCATCGCGGACGAGGTGACGTCCGCACTCGACGTGACGCTCGAGGCGCAGATCCTCGAGCTTTTGCGCGAGCTCCGCGACGAGCGGGGCACCGCGGTTCTCTTCATCTCGCACGACCTCGGTGTCGTCGCCCAGGTCTGCGACCGGGTGGTCGTTATGTATGCCGGCCGTACAGTCGAGGAGGCGAACGTCTACGCGCTCTTCGAGCAGCCTCTCCATCCATACACGGAGGCGCTGCTCGCGGCCGTTCCCTCGCGCACGCGCCGCGGCGAGCGGCTGGCGTCCATTCCTGGACGGGTGCCCAGCCTCTCGGGGCTCCCGCGGGGGTGCAAATTCGTCGACCGGTGCCCGTACGCGCAGCCGGTGAACCGCGAACGCGAGCCGCGCTGGCTCGAGCTCGACGGCCGGAGGGTCCGCTGCAACATGTACGACCGCGAGTCTGGCTATGAGGGCGTCCGTTCGGTGGACTCGGACCCGGCGCGCGCATGACCGACGCCCTCGTGTCCGTTCGCGGCCTGCGAACGTGGTTCTTCGCGCGCGCCTGGTGGTTCGGGCGGCTTCTCGAGCAGGAGGTGAGCGCCGTCCGCGCGCTCGACGGCGTCGACCTCGAGATCCGCCGCGGCGAGACGCTCGGTCTCGTCGGCGAGTCGGGTTCGGGGAAGACGACCCTCGGGAAAGTGATCCTGCGGCTCGCGCCCGTCACGGAAGGGAAGATCATCTTCGACGGGAGCGACATCACGGGTCTTCGGGGGGCGGGCCTTCGACGGCTCCGCTCACGGATGCAGATGATCTTCCAGGATCCGCACTCCAGCCTGAGCCCACGCCTGCGTGTCGACTACCTCCTCATGGAGCCGTACCGGATCAACGACGTCCCCCGCGAGGAGCGGTACACCGTCGACGAGCTCCTCGAGATGGTCGAGCTCTCGCCCGAGCTCGCCCCGAAATACCCACACGAGCTCTCGGGCGGACAGGCACGGCGTGTCGGGATCGCGAGGGCGCTCGCTCTCCGGCCCGAGTTCCTCGTCGCGGACGAGCCGACCGCCGGGCTCGACGTCTCCGCGGGCGCGAAGATCCTGAACCTCATGCGTGACCTCCAGGCGAGGCTTCAACTGACGTATCTCGTCATCACGCACAACCTGGGGATCGTCGACTACGTCGCGGACCGGCTCGCCGTCATGTACCTCGGGAAGCTCTTCGAAGTCGGGCCGACCGACCGCGTGCTCGACGCGCCGGCGCATCCGTACACGCACGCGCTCCTCTCTGCCGTGTCCGAGCCCGACCCGCGCCTGCGGCGCGGCCGCGCGCGGCTTCTGCCACCCGGGGAGATCCCGAGTCCGCGGAACCCACCGCCCGGGTGTCGCTTTCACACGCGCTGTGCGTTCGCCGAGGAGCGCTCGCGGCTCGAGGTGCCGACGCTCGACGAGATCGAGCCCGGTCACTTCGTCGCCTGCCACTTCTGGCCCAAGGTCCGGGCCGAGCTGGGTGCGGGAGCGGCCGGTGCGAGCGGCGACCGCTAGATGAGGTCGCGCGGGACGCTCTCGTCCCACGCGCGCTGCACCAGCGGCGTCCCGTTCGCCTCGACCTCGAGGGAGATCTCCGCACGGAACGCCTCCGCGGTACAGGTGAAGCGGCCGGTCGCACGCGCCTGCGCGTCGATGTCCGGTCGGCGGAGGCGGAACGTCGTGACGCCGTCTACGACGACGTCGAGAGGGTCGCTCTCACTCGCCGCCGCGCGGAAGGAGCGCGTCTCGCGGATCGTCGTCCCGCTATCGACGACCTCCTGCAGGATGTCCGTTGAGGACTCGATTCCGGCGCTGCGGGCGATCCCGTCGCGGACGGCGCGCCACGTGACGGAGGACGGGCGCGCGTTCACACTTGGCTCTGCGGGCTGCGCGGGAGCGGGAGGCACTTCGACGGGCTCGCCGGCGGGGGCAAGCGGGAGCTCGAGGACGGCGTGCGCGCCTCCCACGCGGACAAGAACCGGCTCCACCGTCGCCGCCGGCCAGACGGTCGGCCAGTCGCTCCCCGCGAGCGCAAGGCGGATCCGGTGTCCGGCGGCAAAACGCCAGGCGGTCGGATTCAGCTCGACCTCGACCGGCATCCACGTCCCTGGGGCGAGCGGGCGCGGCTCGGCGTGACCGTCACGGTGGGAGAGGTTGAGGACGCCGCGCGTAACGAGCTGGGAGCAGCCGTCGGGCGCGACATCGGCGAGCTTCACAGAGAGGAGGGCGGTCGGCCCGGGGTGGGAGACACGCACCCGCACGCGCGGGAAGCCAAGGCAGACGAGCTCATCGTCGAACGGCGCGGTCGTGAAGACGCGCGCATGCACCTCGTCGGGTCGCTGATCGCCCGGGAGCCCGTGCGGCGGGGGCGGCGGACACCAGATCCCCGTTTGAGTGCCGGCGTGCGGCGCGTGCTCGAGCGCGAGCTCGGCGTCCTCGCCGGCCGTCTCGGCGAGCACCCCCGACCCGTCCAGAAACAACTGCCGCACGCGCGGCTCCTCCGTCGGCCAGCCCTGAAAACGGCGCCACGCTCCCGAGATCCGGTCCGGCACGCGGGTCGGGTCGTCGAAGCTCTGGACGAAGACGAGCGAACCGGGCTCGACGTCGTCAGGGTCACCACGCAAAAGGCGACCGAACCACGATACGAGCAGGCCGACGAGGTCGAGCGTAGGCGGCACCGGCGCCAGGTGGGGCCGAACGTGCGGCCACGGCCCGATGACGAGGTGTGAAGGGCTCGCGAGCCGCTCGGCCATGCGAACCGCGGTACTCACATATCCGTCGCGCCAGCCGCCGACGAGGAGCGTCGGGCACGCGATCCGCTCGTAGGCCGGGCGGAGCGAGCCGTTGCGCCAGTACGCGCCGTCGCGCTGCTCGGCAAGCCAGCGCAACACCCAAGGCGGCGTCGCCTCGACTCGGGCGCGCCAGGCCTCCTGATCGATGGCGCCCCTGGGCGGGAGCGCGTTCATCGCGATCATGCGGATCGGGTAGTGGACGAGCTCGAGCGCGCAGAGAGCACCGCCCCAGAAATGGACGTCGTCCGTGTAGCGGTCGTCCGTCGCGTACACGGCCGCGATCGCCTTGAGCGCGGGCGGCCGGCGTGCGGCGAGTTGAATCGCGGCGAACCCGCCGTACGAGACGCCGTAAGCGCCGACGGCGCCCGAGCACCACGTCTGCTCGGCCATCCAAGCGACCGTCTGGGCCCCGTCCTCCTGCTCGGCCTCGGTGTACTCGTCGAGCGCCACGCCCTCTGAGCGGCCTGTGCCACGGACATCGAGCCGCACGAGCGCGAAGCCTCGTTCGGCAAGGCCGCGGCCGAGCAGGCGATCGCGCACGGCGGCCACGTCGTCCTTGCGGTACGGAACGTGCTCGAGGATCGCCGGGACGCGGCCGCCTACCGCGGGACGGTAGACGTCGGCGGAGAGCGTTACGCCGTCGCGCATCGGAATCCGCAGGTCGCGTTCGAGCAGGACACGACCGTCCGCGAGCGCGATCCGTTCTCCGGCTACCTCCATGCCACTTTTCAACCCGTCGCCGGACGATACTCTCCCGCGGCGTGCGCATCCGGAGTGAATTCCCGCGGCGGGTCCGCGAGATCCCGAACGTGTGGATCGAGCTCGCCGACGGTTGCCGCCTCGCGGCACGCATCTGGCTGCCCGAGGACGCGGAGGAGGATCCCGTCCCCGCGATCCTCGAATACATCCCGTATCGGAAGGGTGACGGAACGGCTGTGCGCGACTCCGTTCGGCACCCGTGGTTTGCCGGGAACGGGTACGCCGCCGTCCGCGTCGACCTGCGCGGAAGCGGCGACTCGGACGGCATCCTCCTTGACGAGTACCTCCAGCGGGAGCAGGACGACGCGCTCGAGGTGCTTTCGTGGATCGCCGCGCAGCCGTGGTGCACGGGAGCGGTCGGGATTTTCGGCAAGTCGTGGGGTGGCTTCAACGGGCTCCAGATCGCCGCCCGCCGCCCGCCCGAGCTCGGTGCGGTGATCAGCGCTTATTCGACGGACGACCGCTACGCGGACGACGTCCATTACATGGGCGGCTGTGTGCTCGGGAGCGACATGCTCTCGTGGGCCTCGACGATGCTCGCGCTGAACGCGCTCCCGCCCGACCCCGACGTGGTGGGCGAACGCTGGCGCGACATGTGGCTCGAGCGGCTCGACGGGAGCCCCCCGTTTGTCGAGGCGTGGCTCACGCACCAACACCGAGACGCCTACTGGAAGCATGGCTCTGTATGCGAGGACTTCGTCGCCATCGAATGCCCCGTCTTCGCCGTCGGCGGCTGGGCCGACGGCTATACGAATGCCGTTTTCCGGCTCCTCGAGGGACTCTCCTGCCCGCGTAAGGGACTGGTCGGGCCGTGGGGCCACGCGTACCCCGAAGAGGCGTATCCGGGGCCGTCGATCGGCTTCCTCCAGGAATGCCTGCGCTGGTGGGACCACTGGCTCAAGGGCCGAGACACCGGGGTAATGGACGAGCCCATGCTGCGTGTCTGGATGCAGGACTGGGTCGAGCCGCGGCCGTTCTACACGGAGCGGCCCGGCCGCTGGGTCGGGGAGCAGTCGTGGCCTGCGCCGTCGGTGAACGCCCGCTCCTTCGCGCTGAACGGCACCGGTCTGGACGAGCGGGCGGGCCCAGAGGTCGAGCTCTGCCACAAGGGCGCGCAGACCTGCGGCCTCGACGCGGGCGCGTGGTGCCCATGGGGGGACTGGTCGAATCCGACCGAGCTTCCGCGCGACCAGCGGCGCGAGGACGGGCTCGCACTCACCTTCACATCCGAGCCGCTCGCGGAGCCGCTCGAGCTCCTCGGCTTCCCGGAGGTCACGCTCGCGCTCGCTTCCGACTGCCCCAACGCGCTGGTTGCCGTGCGGCTCTGCGACGTGGCTGCGGATGGCTCGTCGCTCCTCGTGAGCCGGGGCCTGCTCAACCTCACCCACCGGGAGAGCCACGAGCGCCCTGCCGCGCTCGAACCTGGTAGGCGCTACGTCGTGACGGTGCGCCTGAATGCGGCCGGGCACAGGATCCCCGCTGGGCACCGGCTCCGGGTTGGCGTTTCGACCACGTATTGGCCGCACGCTTGGCCCTCGCCGGCGCCCGTTACGCTCACCGTCTTCGCCGGGGCGGAGAGCCGGCTCGTCCTCCCGGTGCGCGCTGCTCAATCGACCGACGGCGTGCTCCGGGATCTGGACGAGCCGGAGATCGCGCCCCCGCTTCAGGTCGAGCGGTTGGACAGTCCGGAAAGGAGCAGGCGAACGATCTCGATCGACATCGCCACCGGTCGCAGCAGCCTCGTCAACGTAGAAAATCACGGCGGGCGCGGCCGCTTCCCCGACGCCCTCGTCGCCGAGCAGCGGAGCATCGACGCGTTCTCGATCGTGGAACGCGACCCGCTCTCGGCCACCGCAACCTCCGAGTGGACGATCGCGCTCGAGCGCGGGGACTGGCGCGTGCGCGTCGAGACGCGGAGCGTCATGACAGCAGACAGCGAGAGCTTCCGGGTCACGAACGACGTCGACGCCCACGAGGGCAACACACGCATCTTCGCCCGGAGGTCGTCCTTCACGGTGCCGCGCGAGCTCGTCTAGACCGGAACGATCGCCGACCGGCGTAGCACCGCGATTCTTCGGTGCCCGTCGGCGTAGACCACCGGAGCCGAACCAGGCGGGGGCGAGCCAGCCGTCTGCTCCAGCTCTCACCAGAGGAGCCGAGTCTCCATCGGGAGGAACATGACAAGATGGGTTCAGAGCCGAGCGGGCCGGGCCGGCCGCAGTCCGGTAAAGCGGCGCAAGATCCTATGACGTGGGGAATGTGCTGCGAGCCGCTCGGCTCTTCTTTTCTCGACGCGCCGGCGCCCTTCGACCTTGCGGAGCGCGGGGTCCGCGCGCCCGGCGCCGTACCTGATCAGAACGCAGGCCGCACCGGCAAAGGCCGCGTTCAAACCTCTACGCCGTACGCCTCGGTGAACGCCTCTTGCGCGTACGCGAGCGAGGCGTACGCGAACCCGTTGTCTCCCCAGCCGACGCCCCAGCTGTTCCGGACGATGAAGCGGCCGGGCCGGTAGCCGACGATCGCGACGGCGTGTCCGCCGCGCGCCGTCTCGGGCTTGTAGTCGTCGAGATTTCCGCCGTTCGTCGTTGCGTTGTCCCAGGTTTCGTCCACATCGAGCCGCGTCAGGATCGGGCCTTTGGTAGCGACCCAGGTACGCCAGTTCGACAGGTTCGTACCGAGGTTGAAGTACGCCGAAATCTTCCGCTGTGCAGCGAGCGCGTAGAACGTGCTCGCCTGGCCGGGGTAGAGCTTCCCCGAGGCGAACGGGAGGACGGAATCGCGCACGACTCCGAACTTGCGCGCGACGTCGAGAGCCGCCTTCAGGCTCGTCCCCTCGGTCTCGATGAACGCGGTCGGCCGCGTGATGAACTGGTCCGTCTCCTTCGAGGCCATCCACACGAAGCGCGGTGAGAGCAGCTGGTCCCTGGCGAGCCGCGCCGCCTTCACGAAGTGCCAGCGCATCATTGAATCCGCGCTTGCCCAGCCGACGCACGAACCGGTTCCGCCCTGGTCGGCGATTTTCCACCAGTCCGCCCTGAGATCCTTCGACGAGGGAATCGCCGGTGCGGCCGCGACCATGTCTGCCTCCGCCGCGACCTCGAAGGTCCAGTCCTCATGCCTGTTCCGCGAGGGGCGGCAGTTCAGGATCCGCTTCGGCTGGCGCGGTCGCGCTGCCCGGCGGCGCTTCGGTGTTTGTCGTGATCGCGCCACGGCCACCTCCTTGGGTGCGAACGATGACGAGCGGCAAGTGTATGCCGCGAAGAGTCAGCGAGCATGGGTAAATCGCCCTCTGCCGACGTGAAAGGGCGGGATGTGTTCGACATCCCCGTCGGTCAGCACTCGTTGGCAGGATGGTCGACGGCCGGCAGCAGGTCACAATGGCAAGTCCGCACGGTGAGACGCGCTGCTCGAAAGCCTTCGGAGCCGTGGCCGCCGCTCATTTCTCTTCTGCGACGGGCATCGCCGGCGCCCTTTGACGCCGAACCCGCGCGACGAACGCCGACGCGCGGATGTAGCGCCCCCACCGATCGCTAGAGTCCCCGGGTCGTCGCAGACCGGAGGGGGAGAGCACATGGCCGAAGACTTCAGCGTGGAAGAGCTCGAGGAGCTGCGCGACCGGGCGCACGCGCTCGCCAACGCCGAGCAGGACGCGAGCCTTCGCGCCGCGCTTCAGCTCCTCGGCGAGGCGGCGGACAACCTGGTCCCGAAGGTCCAGGCGGCCGATCGCGCCGAGTAGCCGTCAACCGCTCGTCTCGAGAATGTCCTTCATCGTCTCGAAATCGCCGCGGAACTGACGCTTCGCCTGGCGGGCGACGAGCGGCTCCGCCACCTTGAAGAACCGGCCGGGCTCGCCCTCACCGACCCACGCCAGGCGCGTGCCGCCGTTCGTCGACTCGAGGGTGTGCTCGACGCGGTACGGGACGGGGCCGTCGACGACACGTAGGGCCCAAAGGCGGTTCCGCTCGTACGCCGTAACCTCGAGCGTCGACTCCATCCGACGCCCGAGGAACTTGCGCGTCTCGACGAGCCGCGTGCCCACGCGCATCGGCGCATCCGTCTCGGCGCGCATTTCGACGAGGCTCGACTGCCACTGGGGCAGGCTGTTCACGTCCGTGAGATAGGCGAAGACGTCCTCAACCGGACGCTCGATCTCGACCGTGAAGTCGATCCTGACCACGCGTGTCGTCGCCATCCCAGCGGTGGGCCGAAGCCCGCGCCGTCAGCTCACCGCCGCCCCCGCGCCGACCAGGCTCTCGTACCGGCGCGCGACCTCGGGCCAGTTGACCACGTTCCACCATGCGGCGACGTAGTCAGGGCGCTTGTTCTGGTACTTCAGGTAGTAGGCGTGCTCCCAGACGTCGACGCCGAGAATCGGCGTCTGCCCGTCCATGATCGGCGCGTCCTGGTTCGCCGTCGAGGCGACAGTCAATGACGAGCCGTCGTGCACGAGCCAACCCCAACCGCTCCCGAACCGATTTACGGCAGCGTCAGAGAGCTGCTGCTTGAAGACGTCGAAGCCGCCGAAGGCCTCGTCGATCGCCTCCGCAAGCGACCCCTCAGGCTCGCCGCCGCCCTCCGGGCTCATGATCTCCCAGAAGAGCGTGTGGTTGTAGTGGCCGCCGCCGTTGTTCCGTACGACGGTTCGCTTGTCCTCCGGCAGCTCGTTCAGGCTCTTCAGGACCTCCTCGACCGGGCGGTCGGCCCATGCGGTGCCTTCGAGCGCGGCGTTCGCCTTGTCGACGTACGCCTGGTGGTGCTTGTCGTGGTGGAGCCGCATCGTCTGCTCGTCGATGTGGGGCTCGAGCGCGCTGTAGTCGTACGGCAAAGGGGGGACTTCGTAGGGCATCTGAGGCTCCTTTCTGAGAACCGGGCGCCGCTAGTACGCGGGCGTCCCTCTCCCTTCGTCGGAAGGATCCGCTCGTTCGTCCGATTCCAGGGGGACGCGCTCGGCCTCGAGGAACTCGCGCTCCTCGGAGCTCGGCTGGTCGCCCTCGGCTCGTTTCTCGGTGATGTCGTCGAGCGTCTCTTCCGGGTCACGCTCCGTCTCGTCGGGCATCGCGTACCTCCTCCGCTCGCTTGCAGAAGACGAGTTCCCGCGCGGTTGGAGTGGAAACCTCGCTACGACGCGCGCAGGAGCTCGACGAGCCGCTGTGCGTACCGCGGTGCCGTTGGCTCGTCCTCGTGCTTGAAGTAACAGTAGACCTCGGTGCCGGTCTCGATAAATGGTCGTAGGCGGTCGGCGCACGCCGCGAGCGCGTCGTCGTCGTACGGAGGTTCGCGGAGACGGAGGTAGCGGAACGACCCGCCTCCCTCGAGCGAGCCCGTGCGCGCGATCCCGAGTTCGTGGAGCTGCTCCGCGATCTCGGGTGCATCCCACGACTCGTCCCGGAAGTCGAGCGCGAACTGCAGCTCCGGATCGAGCGATGCCAGGAGCAGCAGGAGGAACCCGTCGTCGCGCGCCTGAGGCACCTTGATCCGGATCGGGCCGAGCCGGTCGCCGAGGCCGCGGACGCTCTGGCAGAAGGCGTCGACCCCTTCGACCCGGCCACGCCCCGTCGCGCGGCGGCTCATGGTCACTGCGAACCGGAACCCGGGCGGCGTCTCACCGGCCCAGCGCTCGAACTGGTCCTGGGAGGGCAGCTGGTAGAAGGTCGAGTTGAGTTCGACCGTCGGCAATCGCTCTGCGTACGTGCGCAGGAACTCCGCCGGCTTCGCGTCCTCGGGATAGAAGCGCCCGCGCCAGCTGGGATAGGAAAAGCCGGACGTCCCCGCATAGATCGTCATCCGAGGCTTTCGGCGCCACGGAGGCTCTCGGGCCGATCATCCCGGTTCGGGCGGGGGTCGGCCGGCGCCCGCAGGACCTCCAGGAGCCGCGTCACGCGCATGAAGGGGACGGAAAGATCGTCTTTACCGAGCTGCGCCGTGCGTCTGAAGAAATCGCCGTGTGCCGCGACGGCCGCGAGTCCATCGGGACGGCTTGTTAGGCTCGGTGCCTTGGCGGTCACGACGCAAGTGTTGCCCGAGCAGACCATTCAGGTGCTCGATCACGGCTTCGTGCGCTTGGACGCGGCAATGGCCTCCGACCTCTCCGTGGTGAACGCGGCGCGTGTCAGCTTCGCGCGCCGAAAGGAGATGATGGACGAGTCGGACGAGGGCCTGATCCGGTTTCTCATGCGCGACAGACACGGCACCCCGTTCGAGCACAACTCCTTCCGTTTCCACATCCGCTCGCCGATCTTCGTAGCGCGCGAATGGATGCGGCACCGGGTCGGTTCTTTCAACGAATTTTCCATGAGATACGCGAAGGCGACCGACGACTTCTACGTCCCGGACCCCGACGACGTTCGCTCGCAGGTAGGAAAGCCGGGGGCATACTCGTTCGAGCCGGTCTCGCCGGAGCTGGCCGAGACGACGCGCGAACAGCTTCGTGCGATCTACGACGCCGCCTACGGGACATACCAGCGGCTGGTCGAGATGGGCGTCGCGCGGGAGTTGGCGCGCTCGGTCATCCCAGTCGGCGCCTACACCGAATTCTACTGGACCGTCAATGCGCGGTCGCTGATGAACTTCGTCTCGCTCCGCGCAGCCGAGACGGCGCAACGGGAGATCCGCCGCTACGCAGATGCGTGCGAGCAGTTCCTCGCAGACACGATGCCGGTCACGTACGCCGCGTTCGTGGCGGCGGGGCGAGTCGCGCCGTAGGCGCCCATTGCCCGCCCGCGGTGGGTGGCAGGTCCTAGAGCTCGATGTCTGCCTGAAGGAGCCACGGGATCTCGGCGTCCTCAGGCTGGTTGGGGAGGTGGGCCGTAACCACCCACGCGTCATATTCGCGCAGGTTGTACGACGCATTCATGTACACGCTTGCGGATCCGTCACGGCCGACGGTGAAGGTTCCGCACGTGGCCGCATATTCCCCGTCCTTCGCGAGCCAGAGCACGTAGTACCCGCCCTTCGGAAGCGTTCGGAGGCCGTCGACCTCGACCTCCATGCCCCAGTTCCCGTTTTCCATGCGCTCGCCGACGCGGAGCACGCCTTCTGCGCCGGCCGCGTTCTCCGTCGCCTCGAGCGGAGCGGTGAACCGAACGTCGAAGTCGTCGCCGCCGAACCGCATTCCTCCGGCAAACGAGGCGGCCGCAAGGACCGCCGCCGCCGCCACCGCAGCGAGCACGCGCCGTCTCCGCGGCAGGCGCACGACGTTCTGCTCGAGGACGACGCGCGTGAGCGACGCAGGGACCTCGGGCGGCGGCGGCGGAACGGACTGGAGGAGCGTGTGGACGCCGCCGAGCTTCTCGAGCTCCGCCGCCGGCACGTCGTCGCCGACCAGTTCGCGGACGTCTTTGGACTCGCTCATTTCCGTACCTCCTCGAGGATGCCTGCGAGTCGTGCGAGCCCGGCGCGCGTGCGCGTCTTGACCGTCCCGAGCGGGACGTTCAGGTAGCTCGCGATCTCGGCCTGCGACAAGCCGCTCCAGTACGCGAGCTCGATCACGACGCGCTCACGTTCGGGTAGCCGCTCGAGCGCCGAGTGGACGCTCCACGCGAGCCATGACGACTCCGCGTGATCGGCGGGGCCGGCCTCGGCCGACGCCTCCTCCGGGACCTCCGCTACCACTTCCGTCCGCTGGCGCGCACGGTCGATGATCGCATGGCGTGCGACCGTGTAGAGCCACGCCGACGCGCTCCCACGCTCCGAGCGGTAACTGCGTGCGGACCGCCACACGGCGGCGAACGTCTCCTGGGTCGCGTCCTCCGCGCGGCCGTTGTCGCCGAGCTGGCGCAGAGCCATCGCGAGGACGGGACGCGCAAAGCGCCTGTACAGCTCTTCGAACGCGGCGCGGTCACCGCGCCCCGTCCGCTCTATGAGGCTCGCGTCGTTCTCGGGCACCGCCAGAACCGTCGCATCCATCCCAGCAGACAATACGACCCGCCCCGCGCGACGGTTTTTAGGCGAGGAGCCGCCCGCCGTCCACGACGAGCGACGACCCGGTGATGAAGTCTGCACGCGCGAGGTAAACGACCGCCTCGGCGACGTCCTCGGGGGTTCCCGTCCGGCCGAGCAGCGTCTCGGCCGCGCGCCGGTTCTGCTGCTCGCGCTCGACGGCTACGGGACCGGGAGCTATGCCGCACACGCGCACGTCCGGCGCGAGGGCACGCGCGAGCACGCGCGTCAGCATCGCCTGCGCCGCCTTGGCGGCGCAGTGCGGCGCGAAGGACGGCCACGGCTGGTACGCCGCGACGTCCTCGATCATCACGACGAGGCCGAGCTTCGACCCGCGCAGATACGCGGCCGCTGCCTGTGTCACGAAGAAGCTTCCCTTGACGGTCGCTCCGAGCGCCGCGTCCCAGTCCGCGTCGGTCAGATCGTCGACCGGTTTCGGTGCGAACCCCTCGGCGGCGGCGTTTACGACCAGATCGAGGCCGCCGAGCTCGACGGCGGTTCGCTCGACGAGGGCGTGTGCCGCGGCCGCTCGGGCCAAGTCGCCATCGCCGCGGCCGGCCGCCTTCACGCGAAACCCTTCCTGCTCCAGGCGCGTAGCGACGGCCGCACCGACGCGGCCGGTTCCGCCCGTGACGAGCGCCGCCCGAGGGGAGGAGGCCATGCACGGAACGATAAGCTCACGCGCACGGTCGCGAGCTAGAAAAAGGGGAGGCAATGGCCACGCTCGTTTTCAACCACGAAGAGATCGCCGCGCGCGAGCTCAAGGAGGAGCTCTACGAGATGGACGGCATCTCGCGCGCATCCGTCGAGGCGCACTACAAGCTCTACCAGGGCTACGTGAACAAGCGGAACGAGATCCTGAAGAAGCTCGACGGCGTCGATACGTCGGCGGCGAACCAGGTCTACTCGGAGATCCGTGCCTTGAAGACCGACCTAACCTTCGCGATCGGCGGGATCAAGAACCACGAGATCTACTTCGAGCATCTCGGCGGCGGCGGCGGCGACCCCGACGGGGCGATCGGCGAGCTGATCGAACGCGACTTCGGCAGCATCCCGGCGTGGAGGGATGACCTGAAGGCGACCGGAATGGCAGGGCGCGGGTGGGCCTGGACCGCCTACGACTGGGACGAGCAGCGGCTCTTCAACTACATCGGAGATACGCAGAACACGTTTCCGATCTGGAACGCGACGCCGCTCGTCGCCCTCGACGTGTACGAGCACGCCTACTTCCTCGACTACCAGACCGACCGCGCCTCCTACATCGATGCCTTCTTCAACAACCTCGACTGGGGCGTCATCAACGAGTGGGTCTCGAAATACCAGATCACGGCGTAGCCGTCTAGCCGCCGGGTCGGCGCCGTGCTGACGGCCGCGGCGCTCGTCGTTCTCGGTTACCTCCTCGGGTCGATGCCGTGGGGGTTGTGGGTCCCGCGCCTCTTTGCGGGCGTCGACATTCGCGTGACCGGAAGCGGGAACACCGGCGCGACGAACGTCTGGCGGACGCTCGGCTTCAAGCTCGGGCTCGGCGTCGCACTTCTCGACATCGCGAAGGGGCTCGTCCCGGCCCTTCTTGGGCGGTGGCTTGCCGACGACCTGGTCGCGGTCCTGGCGGGAACCGCGGCGATGGCGGGTCACTGGCGACCGCTCTTCATCGGGTTCGCGCGCGGCGGCAAGACGGTCGCGACGACCGGGGGAGTCGGGCTCGCGCTCGCGTTCCTCGCGACGATGTCCGCGGCCGGCGTATGGATCGCCCTTTTCCTCTTGACGCGGTACGCATCCGTTGCGTCGATCGTCGCCGTCGCGACGCTGCCGCTGTTCGCGTTCCTCTTTGGCGCCTCGGTTCCCGTGCTCGCATTCACGGTCGCCGGTGCGGTCGCCGTGATCGTCCTGCACCGGACGAACATCCGCCGCCTCCGCGCAGGGACCGAGAATCGCTTCCAATTGCGGAAGCGGGCCGTGGCGCGCGCCTAGCCTGTTCTCGTTGTGGCCCGCGCAGCCGGTCGGACTTCGCGCGGCAGCGTTCCTCTTACGAGGACGGCGTGGCCGGTTCTAGACCGCCAGCCACTCACGGAGCTCCGTGTGGCGGGCGGAATGCTCACCCGTCGCGAGCTCGCTGCGCAACTCGCCGACCGTTCCGAAGCGCTCGGCGAGGACCTCGTGGTTGTGGATCGTCTCGAAGTTGATCTGCCGTGCGAGGACGAAGTCGTCATCTTCGAGCTCGCTGCACTCCTCGAGTGCCGCCTTGACCATGAGCCGCACCGAGTCCTCCACGAACCGCGGTTCGAGGTGCGCGTGCTCCACGACGAAGAGCTCGTCCGGCCGCTTGAGGAGCTCGTAGATCGGCGAGCTCATCGAGCGCTCGACCAAGACGACGAGGTCCTGGGCGTCCAGACGGAGGCGAGTGCCGAGGTAGAGGAGCCCGCGCCCGCGCTGGTTGTGCGTCGCAAGCGGAACAAGCTCGAGGATCCTCTCGATGGCGGCGTCGACGAACCCTGCCTCGCCGAGGCGCTCGGCTGCCCGCTCGCGCACGAGCCCCTGCGCGCACGGGCACGCGTTGATCCCGGTTGCCTCGACGCCGACGACGCGGCGCGAGTCGCTCGGGGTTGCCGCGGCTATGCCGATCAGCGTCACGAGCTCCTGTGTCTCCATCCCGGTCACCGGCGTGAGCCGTTCGATCGGATAGCGCGCCCGGATCGTGACCTCGGCCCGGCA
>JALZEM010000132.1 GCA_030862005.1 Actinomycetota bacterium
GCGACGGCATCCCGGACACGTCGGATCGCTTTGCGATCGACGGGAGCAACGGCTTGGCCACGAGCCTGCCGGTGCAGTACTCGTGGAACAACGACGCACCCAAGGCGGGCGGGCTCCTGAACCTCGGGTTTACGGGCCTGATGACGAACGGGAGCTCGAACTACGAGGCGCTGTTCGATCCCGCGAAGATGACGGCAGGAGGCGCCGCCGGCGTGACGACCGTCGACAAGGTTCCCGACGGAGACGCGTCCGGGTTGACCAACACGCAGATGTACGGCCTGCAGTTCGGCTTCAAGCCGCCGCAGAGCGGCCTCTTCACGCTGCGCACGCGGATCCTGGCGCCCTTCGCCGGGCTGACGCCGCAGGACCCGCAGTCGATGGGGGTCTTCCTCGGCACGGGCGACCAGGACAACTACGCGAAGCTCGTGACGTCGGCGAACGGCGGCGCCGGCGGAATCGAGTTCGTGAAGGAGGTCGGCGGCTCGATCACAAAGCGGTCGCCGGCGAGCGTCGCCCTCCCGGGTCCGGATTCGGTCGACCTCTTCCTGACCGTCGACGTCGGGGCGGGCACGGTCCAGCCGAGCTACGTGGTCACGACGAACGGGGTCGCCGGAGCGAGGACGACGCTCGGAGCGCCCGAGCCGCTTCCGGCCTCCTGGCTTGCAGGGACGCAGGCGCTCGCCGCCGGGCTGATCTCGACGTCCGCGGGTCCTGCGCCCGAATTCCCCGCCTCGTGGGACTTCATCGAAGTGCTACCCGGCGACGGCACGACAACGACCGTGGCGGCCGACGCCTTCGCCCGCTCCGCTTCCAACGGCTGGGGGACGGCGGACGTCGGCGGGGCTTGGTCGGTACTAGCTGGCAGCGCCTCCAGCTTCGCCGTCGACGGACAGCGCGGGACCGTGGCGACGCCGAGCGGGAGCGCGCAGCAGCGCGCCGAGCTCACCGCCGTCTCGGTGCGCGACGTCGATGTCCGCGTCGCGCTCACCTTCCCGAGCCTCCCGAGTGCCGGCTCGATCTTTTCGTACGTGACCCTCCGAGGCCAGCCGGGAGGCGCCAACTACCGCGTCGGGCTCTACCTGACGCCGGCCGGCAACGTCATCATCCGCGGCCAGACGAGCGCCGGGGCGACCGTCTTCGCCGACGTCGACACCGGCCTCATGTTCGCGCCGGGCGACGTCTTCGTCCTACGGGCGCAGACCGAGGGAGCGAATCCGACGGCGATCCGCGCCAAGGCCTGGAAGCGCGGGGGGAGCGAGCCGTCCGGGTGGGGGGCGAACGTGAGCGATTCGACGACCGGCCTCCAGCTCGCGGGCGCGCTCGGGATCCGAACCATCAATCTCGGCACCGCGGCGATGACGCTCGGATTCGACGATCTGCTCGCCACCCAACTCGGCGGTAGCACTGCGGACACGACGCCGCCGACGGTGACGGGCGTCTCGCCACAGGCGGGCGCCTCGGGAATGTCGGTGGACACGAACGTCACGGCGACGTTCTCGGAGGCGATCGATCCCGCGACGATCACGGCGAGCACGTTCACGCTCATGAAGCAGGGAACAACGACGTCCGTTGCCGCCTCGATCTCCTACGACGGGACGACGAAGAAAGCGACGCTCGATCCGACCGCCAACCTGGATCTGGGGTCCACCTACGTCGCGACGGTCAAGGGCGGCAACGCAGGCGTCAAGGACCTGAGCGGCAACGCACTCGCGCAGGATGTGGTCTGGTCGTTCACGACGCAGGCCGCGGTCGGCGGCATTTCGCTCACGGCGAAGGCTTACAAGGTGAAAGGCCTCCAGAAGGTGGACCTCGCCTGGACGGGTGCCACGTCGGCGCTCGTCGACGTCTACCGGAACGACGTGAAGATCGTGACGACGGCGAACGACGGCGAACACACCGACCACATCGATAAGAAAGGCGCAGGCAACTACTTGTACAAGCTGTGCGAGGCTGGAACGACGACCTGCTCAAATCAGATCTCCGTTACGTTCTGATCACGCTCGACGAGACGGAGCGCTCTCGATCTCCACGGTTCATGAGCGCCGTGCCGGCCCTCGGCGCAATCCGTTGATGCGCCACACGTCTTGACGCCGGCGAGATCGGTTTTAACGATGCGTAAGATCAGCCGTTACGACCACATGCGGTTAGCCGCAGATCGGTAGACCTGGATCGAATGTCCACACGAAGAACGTCCGACCGCCGTATCGGTCGCGACGCGCCAGTGTGAGTCCCGTCGACGCGGGGCGTAGTCTCTGGCGCGCCGCGCGCGGACGTCGCACGGGGTCGGTGTGGGGCATCCTTGTTTGCTCCCTAGACGATCCTGTCTCGGAACGCGAGTAGCTGGTCCGGCCCGGGGATGCTCAGGAATATCACGTTCCTTGCTGTCGCGAACGCGGCCGTCAAACCGGCTTGGTTCATCTTCATCACCGCGGTGTGCATGCGGTTGCTCGGGACCGAGGGATACGGCGTCCTGTCGACGGCCTTGGCCCTCTGCCTCCTCGTCATGTCCATGAGCGATCTGGGAACCGCAGAGTACTCGGTTCGCGAAGTTGCTCGAAACCACGCTCGTGCTACTTCGTTCTTCTCGAATTTCCTCGTCGTGCGGTTCTTGGCATCGATCGTGGCGTTCGTGTGTGCGGTCGCTGTTGCGGTGATACTCCGGTACGACGCAACCGCATTACTCGCGGTCGGTTTCGCGGGAATCTACGTTGCCGCCCTCGGGCTCGTTAGTTATTGCCGAGCTTTCTTCGAGGCTTTCCAGAGGCTCGGGACCGACGCGATGTCGATTGCGGTGGAGAAGGTCTTCGTGATCGCAGTCGGCACCACGTTGCTCGTCGCGACTCGAAGCGCGCCCTGGACGCTAGCGGGAATGGCACTAGGGATGGTTCTCACGCTAGCTCTCAACGTCGCATGGGTATCGCGAAGGTTTGCTCCGTTCGTCAGACGCGCGATCGATCGCGCGTTCATACGAGAGCACTTACGATCGTCTATACCTTTCGGGATTGCCGGTGTGCTTTCCATTGTATATTACCGCACGGATCTCGTCATGATCGAAGCGATTAGAGGTGTGGAAGAGGCGGGGCAGTACGCAGTCGCGTTTCGCATTCTCGAAGCATTGAGCTTGCTCCCATTCGTCGTCGTCCAGGCTGCTATGTATCCTCGTTTAGCGGCCCTTTTTCATGGGCATGAGCGCGACGCCTTCTCCACAC
>JALZEM010000135.1 GCA_030862005.1 Actinomycetota bacterium
GCGCGGCGCAGAGCGGCTTGGGCGTCCATACGCGGACTTCGCTCTCGGCGTCCGGAAGCAAGCCTCGCTTCCCGAGGGCGCCGTGTCCCTCGGACTCGCCGGAACGGCGCCGGCCGTCTTGCTCGAACGGGACGGAAGAGTCGCCGTCGCGTTGCCTGGGCCCCCGGGGGAGCTTCGGCGCCTGTGGCCGGCGGCGCTCGAAAGCGAGCCCGTGCGGCGCGTGCTCGCACGCGCATGGAGGAGGGAGCACCGCGTGGTTCGCTTCTTCGGTCCGAGCGAATCGGCCGTCGCGCGCGCGCTCCTCGAAGCGGGTGGCGAGCGGCCGGGGCTGGACGTCACGGTCTGCGCCCGCGCTCTCGAGATCGAGGTCGACCTCTTCGCGGCCCAGGATCGAGGGGCGGACGCGGACGCGCTCGTCCAGGAATTGGGACGTCGTTTCGGCGACCAGCTCTTCGCAGCCGACGACGAGCGTCCCGTCGCAGAAATCGTGCTCGATCTGTGCCGGGAGCAGTCGCTCGGGCTCGCAACCGCGGAGTCGTGTACCGGCGGTCTCGTCGGTGCGTGGATCACCGCTGTTCCGGGGTCGAGCGACGTCTATGTGGGCGGCCTCATCGCGTACGCCGATGCCGTCAAGGCCCGGGACCTCGGCGTGCCCGCCGACGTTCTCGAGCGTCACGGCGCGGTCTCGGCGGCTACGGCGCGTGCGATGGCCGTCGGCGCGCGCACCTCGTTCGACGCCGACGTCACGGTTTCCGTGACGGGCATCGCGGGACCCGGGGGAGGGACGGCGGAAAAGCCCGTTGGGCTCGTCTTCGCGCACGCGGCCGGTCCAACGGGGGAGCTTCCGCTCCGAATGGAGCTTCCGGGCGGACGTGAGGACGTTCGAGAGCGGGCGACCATTGCGGCTTTGCACCTGGTTCGCCGTCTTTTGACACAGAGCGATGACACACGCGCGTGAGCTCGGCGAGTACCGTCGAGAGGCGTGAGCGCCTTCGACTCTTTCTCGCACTTCCACTTCCGACCGCGGCCCGTGACCGGCTCGTCGAGTGGCAGGCGACGGAGCTTCGCGGCGCTGACGCGCGCATCGTCGCCCCTGCGAACCTGCACGTCACGCTTGCGTTCCTCGGCCACCGCCCGCTGGAGGAGATCGACGCGATTGTCGGGGCGATGCGGGCCGCGGCAGCGGCGTGCGAGCGTCCCATGCTCGAGCCTCTGCGCTACCGCGAGACGCGGAGCGTCGGAATGGTCGTTCTCGCGGACGAAGACGGCCACGCGACGCGACTCGCGAAGCACCTGTTCGATGCGCTGGAAGCGCTCGGCGTCTACGAGCAGGAGCGGCGGGCATGGCTGCCGCATGTCACCGTTCTGCGCTTTCGTCGGCCGCCCCGTCTCGATCCCGTCGTCCCCGATCTCGGCCGGTTCAGTCCGTCCGAGGTCGCGCTCTATCATTCGGTGCTGCGACCGACCGGAGCGCAGTACGAGATTCGTGAATCGGTTGCCCTAGGAGGTTAAGTACGTGGATCGCGAGCAGGCACTCGACGCCGCCCTGAGTCAGATCGAGCGGCAGTACGGCAAGGGCTCGGTCATGAAGATGAGCGACCAGGCCCAGGTCGCTATCCCCTCGATCTCGACGGGGTCGCTCTCGCTCGACCTCGCGCTCGGTGTCGGAGGTCTCCCGCGAGGCCGCGTCATCGAGATCTTCGGCCCCGAATCGTCGGGAAAGACGACGCTCGTTTACCACGTCATCGCCGAGGCACAGCGCCGCGGCGGCATCTGCGCCTTCGTCGACGCTGAGCACGCGATGGACCCGAGCTATGCGCGCAGGATCGGCGTCAACATCGACGACCTCCTCGTCTCGCAGCCCGATAACGGGGAGCAGGCGCTCGAGATCTCCGAGCTCCTGATCCGAAGCGGCGCGCTCGACGTCGTCGCCGTCGACTCTGTCGCGGCTCTCACGCCGCGGGCTGAGATCGAGGGCGAGATGGGCGACAGCCACGTCGGGCTCCAGGCACGCCTCATGAGCCAGGCGCTGCGAAAGCTCGCGGGCACGTTGAACAAGACCGGCACCGTCGCGATCTTCACCAACCAGCTGCGCGAGAAGATCGGCGTGATGTTCGGGAACCCGGAGACGACGCCGGGCGGCCGCGCGCTCAAGTTCTACTCCTCCGTCAGGCTCGACATCCGGCGGATCGAGACACTCAAGGAGGGCGTCGAGGCGGTCGGGAACCGCGTCCGCGTCAAGGTCGTGAAGAACAAGGTCGCGCCGCCGTTCAAGCAGGCGGAGTTCGACATCATCTACGGCGAAGGCATCTCGTGGGAGGGGAGCGCCCTCGACGTCGCGCTGGAGCGGAAGATCGTCCAGAAGTCGGGCTCGTACTTCAGCTACGGCGACGAGCGCCTCGGCCAGGGCCGCCAGAATGCGACCGCCTTCCTCCGCGAACATCCGGACATGACGCAGGACATCCTGCGGGCGATCCAGGCGCAACTGGGCGCGGAGGCAGTGGTCTCGTCGCGGCTCCTACCCGCCGCGGACGACGCCGACACCAACGGTGCCCCGCCCGCCGAGGAAGCTCGCGAGGCGGCGGCGGGCGCCCGCAGCCCTGGCTAAGCTCACGGCGCTTCGGCGCGAGCGGCCGGGGCGTGTCGCGCTCGAGCTTGACGGCCGCCCATGGCGGACGGTCCCGGATGACGTTGTCGTGCGCGCCGGGCTTGCGGCCGGGATGGAGCTCGAGCGTCCCGCCCTCCGCCGGCTGCGCACCGAGCTCCGCCGTGCCGCATCCCTCGCGGTCGCAGGCCGGGCGCTTGCACGCCGGGATCTCTCCAGCCGCGCGCTCGCCTCGCGCCTCGATCGTGCGGGCGCCTCTCGGGAAGTGGTGGACGCGACCATGGGAGCGCTCGTCGAGGCGGGCCTCGTCGACGACGCACGTGTGGCGAACGCCTGGACGACACGCCTCTGCGAGCGGGGTTGGGGCGACGTGGCCATCCTTGCTCGGCTCGAGCGCGCCGGGATCGACGGCGAGGTCGCGGAGGCGGCCGTCCGCGCGCTCCCGCCCGAGCGCGAGCGCGCGAGGACGTTGATCGACGGTGAAGCCGACCCGCGGCGGGCGGCGCGAACCGTCGCGCGCCGCGGATTCGCGCAGGAGACACTCGAGGATCTGTTCCCCGCCCTAGACGCAGACGATTAGGCCGGGGTACGATAGGTGAGCTACACCGACAACAAAACGCCTGCATACGGAACGGCTTTCGCCGAATCGGACTGAAACGACATACGAATCGCAAACGATCAAGGGCCATGAGACAACGCGCGAGTAGACGGAGGGTCTGCAGACCGAGACCGTAAGGCCCGTTCAGCGGGGCCTTCTCGTCGCTCGCACCGATTCCCGAACACGCCGTTCCTACGAGGCTTGACGTAGGAGCGAGCCATGCTGGTTTTCATCGGCATCGTCATCGGCGGCCTGCTCGGGCTCGCCGCCGGGGCGATCATCGGCGCACGAGTGCTGATGAGACGCCGGTTCGCCGCGGCGGAGGAGGACCGGAAGCGCCTGGTGACCGAGGCTACCCGCGCGGCCGAGGCGATCCGCCGCGAGGCGCAGGTCGAAGTACGGGAGGAGGCGCTGAAGCTCCGCGCCGAGGCCGAGAGCGAGCTGAACGACAAGCGTGCGGAGGCGATCAAGGCGGAGGAGCGCATCGCGACGAAGGAGCAGGAGGTCGACCGAAAGCTCGTCGAGCTCGAACGGCGTGAACAGGGTTTCGCCGACCGTGAGGGGCACGTGAAGCAGCTACAGGAGGAGCTGAAGGCGGCGAAGGAAGAGGAGGTGCGCGAGCTCGAGCGGATTTCCGGGATGTCCGCGAACGACGCGAAGCGCCAGCTGCTCGAGCGGTCGGAAGAGCTCGTGCGGCACGAGATGGCGCGGATGGTGCGTCAGATCGAGGAGGAAGCGCAGACGGACGCGAAGCGTCGTGCACGCGCGCTCGTAGCGGACGCACTTCAGCGGGTCGCGGCGAGCCACGCGGCCGAGACGACGGTCTCGCTCGTCGAGCTCCCGTCCGACGACATGAAGGGCAGGATCATCGGCCGCGAAGGTCGGAACATCCGCGCCCTCGAGAACCTGACCGGCGTGGACTTCATCATCGACGACACGCCGCAGGCTGTCGTCCTCTCCTCGTTCGACGGCGTCCGGCGCGAGGTCGCGAAGCTCACACTCGCCAAGCTTGTCGAGGACGGCCGCATCCACCCGTCTCGGATCGAGGAGATGTACTACCAGTCGAAATCGGAGATCGACGAGCACATCCAGCACGTCGGAGAGCAAGCGGTCTTCGAGGCGAACTGCGGGACGATGCACGAGGAGCTCGTGAAGCTGCTCGGGCGGCTGCGTTACCGCACGAGCTACGGCCAGAACATCCTCAAGCACTCGCTCGAATGTGCACATCTCGCGGGGATCATGGCCGCGGAGCTCGGCGCGAGCGTGAAGACGGCGAAGCGGGCGGCGCTTCTTCATGACATCGGGAAGGCAATGACGCACGAGGTCGAGGGCTCGCACGCGCTCATCTCCACTCAGCAGGCGAAGAAGTTCGGTGAGTCGCAGCACGTCGTCCACGCGATCGAGGCGCATCACTATGAGGTGCAGCCGCAGACGGTCGAGGCGATCCTCGTCATCACGGCGGACGCGATCTCAGCGTCCCGGCCGGGGGCACGCGGCGAAAGCCTCGAGAACTACATCAAGCGGCTCGAGACGCTCGAGGAGATCGCCTCGCGGAAGAACGGCGTCGAGCGTGTCTTTGCCCTGCAGGCCGGCCGGGAGATCCGAGTGATGGTGAAACCGGCCGAGATCGGGGACGACGAGGCGGTACTGCTCTCCCACGAGATCGCGCGGGAGATCGAGGAGCAGCTCGAGTACCCCGGCCAGATCAAGGTGACGGTGATCCGCGAGAGCCGCGCAACCGAATACGCAAAATAGGAGGGCTTGCGCGACCCCTGAACCGCACGATGCCGAACATCTACGAGCCAAAGCTCGAGCGAGAGGAGGGATGGCTGCGCGCCCGGATCGGGGACGAGGCCGGGTGCGATCAAGTAGGGGTCAGCCTCTATGAGCTCGCGCCGGGCGAGCGGACGGTCTTCCATTACCACGTCCAGCGAGAGGAGCTCCTCATCGTCCTGAGCGGGCGTGTGGCTCTACGGACGGCGGTGGGATGCGACGAACTCGACGAGGGGGAGGTCGTGTCGTTCCCGCGGGGCGAGCGCGGCGCCCACGCCTTCGAAAATCGTGCGGCGGCGCCGGTCCGCTTCTTGGTGGTGAGTGAGATGACCGGGCCGAACATCAGCGTGTACCCCGACACGAACCAGATCGGCGTCTTCGACGCCGGTCGCCGCTCAGAGCGGCGGTTCGGCGCCCTCTTCAACGTCGCGGACGCGGTCGCCGACTACGGTGGAAAGGCCGAGATCGTTCCACCCGCACCATTCCCGCGAAGCGAGCCGCAGAGTCCGTCGTCCTGATTCCGGAGGAACGCACGGCTACAGTGTTTGCCCTGTGAAGCGCTACCACGTCACGACGTTCGGCTGCCAGATGAACGCTCATGACTCCGAGCGGATCAAGGGCATGCTGGAGGACCTCGGCCTTGGCGAGGCGGTGTCGGAAGACGACGCGGACGTCCTTGTCTTCAACACGTGCACGATCCGATCGAAGCCGGACCAGCGTCTCGCGGCCCACCTTGCGCAGGCCAAGGCGACGAAGGCTCGGGATCCGGAGCGGGTTATCGCGGTCGGCGGCTGTTATGCCGAGGCGCAGCGCGACCGAATCTTCGATCTGTATCCGTTCGTCGACGTCGCATTCGGGCCAGGATCGATCGCGCACCTCGGCGAGTGGATCGGCGCCGGCGGCGACGCAGCGCGCAGTCGCTTCGGCATCGCCGAGGAGCGCACTTTCGCGGCCGAGCTCGCCGCGAAGCGGGGGCGGGCGTTCCAGGCGTGGGTGCAGGTCTCGATGGGGTGCAACTCGGTGTGCTCATACTGCATCGTCCCGCAGGTGCGGGGACGCGAGCTCAGCCGACGCCCCGGCGACATCCTCGCGGAGGTGACCCAGCTCGCGTCCTCCGGTGTCAGGGAGATCACGCTGCTCGGCCAGAACGTGAACTCATGGGGACGCGATCTCCTTCCCGAGATCAAGACAGAGTTCGGCGAGCTGCTCCGCGCCGTGGACGCCGTCGACGGGATCGACCGCATTCGCTTCACGAGCCCGCATCCGAAGGATTTCCGCGAGCCCGTGATCGCGGCCATAGCGCAATGCGACACAGTGTGCGAGCACGTCCACCTCCCGCTTCAATCCGGCTCGAGCCGAATCCTGAAGCGGATGCGGCGGACATATGACCGTGAGCGGTATCTGCGACTCGTCGACAAACTGCGCGCGGCGATCCCCGACCTCGCGCTCGGAACCGACATCATCGTCGGGTTTCCGGGTGAGACGGAGGAAGACTTTCGTGAGACGCTCGACGTCGTCGAGGAAGTCCGCTACGACAGCGCGTTCACGTTCGTCTACTCGCCGCGGCAGGGCACCGAGGCGGCGTCCATGCCGCACCAGGTTCCGGACGAGGTCAAGCGAGAGCGAATCGAACGGCTGGTCGAAGCCGTGCAGGGAATCGCGCGCGAGCGGAACGAGGAGCGCATCGGCCGCGTCGAAGAGGTCCTCGTCGAAGGCCCGAGCCGGACCGACCCTGCGCTTCTGCGGGGACGCACCAGGCGCAACACGACCGTCAACTTCACCGGTGATGCCGTGCCCGGTGCGCTCGTCGACGTGGTCGTCGAGAGCGCGACCTCGACCACCCTCCGCGGCGTTGAGGCGGCGCGGATCGCCGCCTGACGGCCGCGGCGGTCTTCTTTTACGGATTCGCTCGACTCCGCGCGCCACGCGTGCGTTTCTCGGCGTCAGGCTCGAAAGCGGGAGTGGCGGAAGGGACCCGTTACCCGCGCGCGGCTAGAGCTCGCGGACCGCACGCGACGTGATCACGACGACGGCCAGAAGCGCGTTTCCCGCAGCGATCACGACGACGACCGAGCGGAGCCCCGCCAGCTCGACGGCGAGGCCGGCGGCGAGCACGCTGAGCGGCACGACGGCCGCGAGCGACGCCATGAACGTGGCGAAGACGCGCGCTCGCAGCTCGGTAGGAGTCCGTTCCTGGCGCACGCTCTGCTCGATCGGACCGATGCCGCCCGCCACAACGCCGATCGCGAACAGAACCGGAAGGGCGACCGAGAGCTGGGGGAGAGGGATGAGCGCGGCCGAGGCGAGCGGGTAGACGACCCATCCCGCCACGTACCAGGCGCGCCGGCGAACGCGCCCGCCGACAAGAGCCAGGAGAACGGCGCCCGCGAGACCGCCCGCCCCGTACGCCGCCGTCATCGCGGCCAGGCTCGACGCGCTGTCGAACACCTCCTTCGCGTAGACCGGGAGGATCACGAAGCCGACGGGCGCGATCAGGAAGTTCCCGATCGTCGCGAACACGAGGAAGGTCCGCAGCGTGCGGTTGCGCGCAATGAATCGGACCCCGTCCACAAGGTCGGCCAGATAGGGCGTACGCGGGCGCTCTCGCCTTAAATGCGGTACGACGGCCGCGACGGCGATGGCGGCCGCCACGAACGACGCCGCGTCGACCCAGAGCGCGGTTGGCGCCCCGAACGCGGCGATCAGGATCCCGGCGGCAGGCGCACCGAGGATGTAGCCGGCATGCTCCGTGCTCGTCCAGAGCGCGTTTGCACGGTCGAGCGGCGTTCCGGCACGCTCCGCGAGTTCCGGGATGAGCGCCTCGCGCGCCGCCTGGGCCGGCGCGTCGAAGAGCGCGCCAAGAAACCCGAGCACCAGGATGTGCCAGAACTCGAGCACCCCGGCCGCGTGTAGAACTGGGATCCCGGCGACGGCCGCGGCGCTGAGCAGGTCGCCGACGACGCTTGCGATCCTCGGCCCGACCCGGTCGGCAACCGTGCCGCCGAACAGCGCTCCGAGCGCGAGGGGCACGGTCGTGAAGAAGGCGGCGACGCCTGCGCGTGCGGCGCTGCCCGTCGTCACCAGCACGAACCAGGGAATCGCAACCGCGGCGATCGTGTTCCCGAAAAGCGACACCGCGTTCGCGGCGATGAGCGTGAGGAGCGGCAGGCGGCGGCCTAGAGTGTCCGTCGGCATGAACGCGTCATTCTCACCGTCCGTGATCGCGATCTTTGGGCCGACCGCAACCGGAAAGACGGCCGTCGCCGAGGCCGTCGCGGAGCGGATCCCCGCCGAGCTCGTTTCCGCGGACTCGATGCAGGTCTATCGCGGGCTCCCGATCCTGACGAATCAGTCGGATTCTCCGACCTACCTCGTCGGGATCTGGCCGCTCTCCCGCGAGGCATCCGTCGGCGAGTACGAGCGGCTCGCGCACGCAACGGTTGACGCAATCCTCGCCCGGCGCCGAACACCAGTCGTGGTCGGCGGGACGGGCCTTTACCTGCGCGCGGCGCTCGCGCGGCTCGACCTCCCGCCGGCTCCCGCTCCGGGCGCCCGCGAACGGTGGGAACAGGTTTATGAGCGGCTCGGTGCCGAGCGCGCGCACGATCTCCTCGCCGATCGGGATCCCGCGGCCGCCGTGGCGGTGCATCCAAATGATCGCCGGCGCGTCGTCCGCGCGCTCGAGCTGGCCGACGCCGGCCACTCGCTTCGGCCGCGGGAGGCCCGCCTGTGGAGCGACGAAGTGCGCCATCCCACGCTGGTCTTCGGCCTTGACGTCCCCAGGGACGTGGTCGACCGGCGGATCGAGGAGCGAACGCGCGCGATGTTCGACCGCGGTGTCGAGGAAGAGGTACGCCGGGCGCTCGGTGGTCCGATCTCGGCCACCGCCCGATACATCCACGGCCTCCAGGACATCGCCGAGCTGCCGCGTGATGACGCGATCGAGGCTCTCGTGGGCCGAACACGCCGGTACGCCGCGTACCAGCGGAGATGGATGCGCCGGATACCCGGGATCGTTACCGTTCGCGCCGATCGCCCCGCCGGCGACGTCGCGGATGAGATTCTCGAAGTGGCACGGTCTCGGGAACGACTACCTGCTCGTGGAGCGGGCTGACCTCGCCGCGCCGCTCGACAAGAATCTCGTCGCTCGACTGTGTGACTACCACTTCGGGATCGGCTCCGACGGCGTCCTCGAGGTCGTCTACGAGCACGATGGGATCGCCGAGATCGTGATCTGGAACCCCGACGGGTCGATCGCCGAGCTATCGGGCAACGGAACACGCATAGCCGCTCGGTGGCTCGCGCGCAGGGCGGAGGCGGATGAGGTTCGGATCCGGGTGGGGCCGCGCGAGGTCGTCGCGGGGATGCGCGACGGCCTCGAGGTGGAGATGGACATGGGAGCGGTCGACGTCGCAGCGCCCGAGTGGCTCGACGTCGATGGAACGTCGCTCGAGTTCACGCCGGTGTCCGTCGGCAACCCGCACGCCGTCATCCGCCGCGAGCCCGACCGCGACGACCTCTTGCGGCTCGGCCCGCTGATCGAGCGCAGTCCGCGATTTCCAGAGCGGACGAACGTGCAGTTCGTGCGCGTCGATTCGCGCAGCGAGACGACCATAGGCGTCTGGGAGCGCGGCGCGGGCGAGACCCTGTCCTCCGGCACGAGCGCGTGCGCCGTGGCGGCCGCGGCCGTTGCGAACGGATGGTGCGTGAGCCCCGTCACCGTGCATCTGGCCGGCGGCGACCTCCACGTCGAGCTGAGCGACGAGCTCCACGCACGGCTGACGGGGCCGGCACAGGAGATCTGCCACGGCGAGGTGGCTGACGAGCTCCTCGAGGATGTGCGTGCGCGATGAGGTTCGCCAAGCGGCTCGATGCCGTTCCGCCGTACCTCTTCTCCGAGCTAGAGCGCAAGATCGACGAGAAACGCAGCGCCGGAATCGATGTCATCAGCCTGGGGATCGGCGATCCCGACCTTCCGACGCCGGAAACCGTCGTCGAGGAGCTCGTGCGCCGGGTGGCCCGGCCGGAGACACATCGATATCCGAGCAACAAGGGCCTCGACGCGTTTCGTGAAGCGGTCGCCGACTTCTACGCGGCGCGTTTCGACGTCGAGATCGATCCCCTACGCGAAGTCATTCCCACTCTCGGCGGAAAAGAGGGTGTGTCGCACGTGGCCTTCGCCTGTCTCGATCCCGGCGACGTCTGTCTTGCGCCTGAACCGGGTTACCCGCCCTACACGTCGGGCCCCATCTTCGCGGGGGCGGCCGTCCACTACCTTCCGCTTCGCGACGAGAACGAGTTCCTTCCCGACCTCGATGCTATCCCCGACGACGTCTGGCGACGGGCGAACCTTCTCTACCTGAACTACCCGAACAACCCGACCGGCGCGATCGCTCCCGAAAGCTTCTTCGCCCGCGTGGCCGAGGCCGCGCGAGAGCGCGACGTCATCGTCGTCCATGACAGCGCCTACAGCGAGGTCGCGTTCGACGGCTACCGCCCGCCGAGCTTCCTCGCGGCCCCGGGCGCGAAGGATGTCGGCGTCGAGATCTTCTCGCTCTCGAAGGGGTGGAACATGACGGGCTGGCGCGTCGCGTGGATCGCGGGGAACGGTGCGGTCATCGAGCGGTACCTTCGCCTGAAGACGAACCTCGATTCGGGCATGTTCGACGCCGTGCAGCTCGCCGGCGTAGCGGCCATCCGCGACGCGCGCGACTTCCCGCGTGAGATGTCGGAGATCTACCAGCGCCGGCGCGATCTCATGCTCGATGCGCTCGCGCAGGTCGGGCTCGCGGCGAAGCCGCCGCAGGCGACGCCTTACATCTGGGCGCGGGTGCCCGACGGCTACACGTCGAACGGCTTCACCGAGCTCGTTCTCGAAGAGGCGTCAGTCGTCGTCTCGCCCGGTCCCTCCTTCGGGCCGAGCGGGGAAGGTTACGTGCGGATCTCGCTCACGATCTCCGATGAGCGGCTGGAGGAGGCGGCGGTTCGAATCGCGTCGACGCTCCGGGTCGGCTCGCGAGCTTGACGTCGCCGCTTTCGAAACGAAGCATTGAGCCGTCGGGGTCGGTGCCGACCGGCGCGAGGCTGAGTCCCGGTTGCGCCCGCAGTCTCCGGCTACGAACGCGACGCTGCGCCGCCTTCGCTCGCATCTTCCATCACGATCCCGGTGCTATGTCGTCATTCCCGAATCGGCTTTAATCCACCCGTGACGCAACACCAGCCGGATCCCGCGCCGGGGGCCGAGCCCGAACGTGGGTTCCTCGTCGCCGTTCTCCCGCAGGGCGCGGACGCGGAAGATGAACTGGGCGAGCTCCGCGAGCTCCTGCGGACCGCGGGCGTCGAACCCGTCGGCGAGCTCGTCCAGCGGCGCGCGACGCGCGACCCCCGCACCTACGTCGGCAAGGGCAAGCTTCGGGAGCTCAAGGACGCGTTCGCGGCCGCTCGCGCCGAATCGCTCATCGTGGACGACGACCTCGATCCGAGTCAACAGCGGCGCCTCGAGGACGAGCTCTCGACGCGCGTGGTCGACCGCACGCAGCTGATCCTCGACATCTTCGCGCAGCACGCTGTCACGGCCGAAGGGAAGCTCCAGGTCGAGCTCGCGCAGCTCGAGTACAACCTGCCGCGCATGCGCGGGCTCTGGCGGCATCTCGAGCGCCTCGGCGGCGGGATCGGGACGCGCGGACCCGGCGAGGCGCAGCTCGAAACCGACCGCCGACTCGCGCGGCGCCGTATCGGCGTCCTGAAGGACCGGCTGCGCCGGCTGGAGAAGAGGCGTGAGACGCAGCGGAAGTCCCGACGCGCGGGCGCAACGCCGCTGATCGCACTCGCGGGCTACACCAACGCCGGGAAATCGACCCTGCTGAACGC
>JALZEM010000137.1 GCA_030862005.1 Actinomycetota bacterium
CGCTCGGGGCCTGCGAGCGCGGTCTCGTGAGTTCCGACGCCGCCGACGACTCGATCTCCGGCGATCGCGAGAGCGCGCGCGGTCGGGAGCGACGGGTCCATCGTCCGAATGACCCCGTTGTCGAGGATCATCGTGGAGACTCTACGCCCGATGGTGCCACGCGTTGAAATCGAGGCTCGCATCGGCGTCTTCCAGGAAGCGCTGCGCTCCGCCGGCTTCGGCGGTGCGCTCGTCGTCCAGGACGTCGACGTGTTCTACCTCAGCGGAACGGCGCAGAGCGCGCATCTCGTCGTTCCGGCTGACGGCGAGCCCGTGCTCTTCGTACGAAAGACGCTTTCGCGGGCGCGCGAGGAATCGCCGCTCGAGCGGGTCGAGCCGCTCCGGTCGCTGCACGAGCTGTCTGCCGCGCTCGGTTCGTGCGGGCTCGAGCGCGGGCGGCTCGGGCTCGAGCTCGACGTCGTGCCGGCCGCGCTCTATCTCCAGTACGTGCATCGCCTCGACTCCTTCGAGCTCGACGATTGCTCACAGATCCTCCGGCGGATCCGGGCGCGGAAATCGGCGTGGGAGCTGGAGCAGATTCGCCGCGCGGCCGCGATGCTCTCGTACGTCGACCGGTGGGTGGCCGACACGCTTCGCGAGGGCATGACGGAGATCGAGCTCGCCGCGGAGCTCGAGCGCCTGCTCCGACGTGAGGGGCATCAGGGGCTCATCCGTTTTCGCGGCTTCAACCAGGACATCTTCTACGGCTCCGTGCTCGCAGGGCCGAGCGCGGCGGTGCCCGGCGCGACGGAGACGCCGATCGTCGGTCCGGGGCCGAACGTTGCCGTGTCGAAGGGTGCATCGCCGCGACCGATCGGCCGCGGAGAGCCACTCATCATCGACTTCTGCGGCGCGTGGGAGGGCTACCTCGCCGACCAGACGCGCACCTTCTCGCTCGGCCGCCTCGACCCGAAGTTCCGCGAGGCGTACGAGGCCGCGCGCGGGATCCTCCACCGGGTCGCCGCAGAAGCGCGGGCGACGATTCCCCCGTCCGCCCTGTACGAGCGGGCGGTCGAGCTCGCGGACGAACGCGACGGATTCATGGGCCTTGGGGAGGAGCGGGTCTCCTTCGTCGGTCATGGCTTCGGCCTTGAGATCGACGAGCTTCCCGTGCTGATGCCCGGCTCCGACGAGCCGCTTCTCGACGGCATGGTGTTCGCGCTCGAGCCGAAGTTCCTGTTCCCCGGGGAGGGTGCGGTCGGGATCGAGAACTCGTATGCCGTCACGGCGGACGGCGTCGAGCAGCTGACGAGCGCTCCGGAGGAGCTGATCGAGCTCTAGCTCGGTGCGGCGGGCCCGCCGGTCGCCGCGCATATGGCGTGGTGGGACCGGATCCCTTCAGGGCGCGCCCGCCGTCGTGCTCGTGCACGGCATCGGGCTCCCATCCGATCGTAACTACGTCGCGCGCTCGGCGACGGCCGGCGGCCGCTCCGGCTCCTCGCTCCTGACCCGCGACCTACCGTTGTTTACGAGCGATCGCGCGTGCGAGCTCGCGCTTCGACATCTTGGAACGACCTTCGACGCCGAGCTTTTTCGCGCGCTCGTAGAGCTCCTCTTTCGTGTTGCCGTAGAAGTCGACGCCCCCAAAGGTCTCACCTTCGCCGCGCGCAGCCCGAGCCGTCGGCTTCGTCGAGCGAGGATCCGACGGCCCTTTCTCGTCCTTCGGCTCCCACCGGTCCTCCACCTTCTCGTATGAGTGCTTCACGGCCGCGAACGCGGTCCGGTGCGCGCGCTCGCCCTCGCCGTACTGCTCGACCGCGCTGTCATGCGTCTTGATCCACGTTCGCTGCGCCTTCCTCGGCGACCGCTTGAGCGTGTCGGGAAGCTCGTCTCTGCCAGGCATCGCTCTCCTTGTTCGTTCAGTTAGCGAAGCGTTCCCGAATCGGTGCTATCACACGCCCGAGGCATCGATGCGCCGATTTGGAACCTGGTTCGTCGTCGCGGCCGTCGGCACTGTGGCCCTCGTCGCGGCCGCCGATGCGCTCTTCCGTGGCGACGACCGTTCGAGCTCCGCGGTCCGCGAGCGCGACGGCGCACCGGGCGAACCCTTGACCGGGGCCGCGCGCCTCGCGGAGGAGCTGCGTGAGGCGGGAATCCGGGGTCAGCTCGTGTGGAGCACCCCGGGCTGCGACGTCCGCGTCCTCAACCTCCCCGAGCTCGAGGAGGCGCGGCCGCCGGAGGTCGAGAGCTGCGCGTTCACCGTTTCCCCCGGCGGGCAACTCGGGTTCGACGGCGAAGTGTCCGATCCGGGCGGCGATGTTCAGGCCCGCTGCCGCGGCGGCGAGATCGAGATCCGCGGCCGGCTGAGCGGGCTCAGCGACCACATCGACGGATGTGCGCCTGCGTGGAATCGCGAAGGTCAGCTGACGTTCGTTCGCGACGGCGCGCTCATGCTGTTCGGATTCTGCGAGGACACAAGGTCGTGCGAATACGAGGTCGTCACGCGCCGTGACTTCGCGCGCGAGCTCGCGCCCGATCCATGGGGATTCCGCTCGCCCATGCTCGAGGAGGTCGGCTGGCTCCGGACGAACCTGTTCGCCGCGATCGTCAGCGACGGGGCGCGCGGAAACGACGTCATCGGCCTCTTCCGTGGACGCCGTCTCCTCGCCGCTCTCCCGAACCCGTACGAGGATCTGTCGACGCTACGGGTGAGTCCGCTCGGCACCTACGTCGCCGCGCGGGTGGAGGAGCCTTCGGGCCTTGTCCTCCTCGATGCGACCGGCCGCCCGCTGCCGAGCGAGTTGCGTGGTGCCACCGCGATCACGTGGTCGCCCGACGAGCGCTGGACCGCGACCGCGGCGGTGGACGGCGTCTACATTTCCGCGGCCGGGGTCCGCGCAACGCGGCTCTTCAGAATCCCGCTCGACGCGACGGACGTCTTCTGGCGGTAACTGCGGCATCGGGGCATCCTCAGACACCCGCGTAAACTCGAGGTCGTGGGTCACGACCCGCTCTCGGACGAGCAGCGCGAGATCCGCGAGCTCGTTCGCGCGCTCGCACGGGAGCGGATCGCGCCACGCGCGGCCGAGATCGACGAGACGGCCGAGTTTCCGTGGGACATGGTCGAGCTCTTCCGCGAGCACGACCTGTTCGGCCTCCCGTTCGATGAGCGCTATGGCGGAACCGGCACCGGCACCCTCATGCTGCTCGTCGCGATCGAGGAGGTCTCGAAGGCGTGCGCGACGACCGGCCTCGTGCTCGCGGTCCAGGAGCTCGGCGCGCTCGCGCTGAAGCTCGCGGGTACCGCCGAGCAAAAGGAGCGGTACCTCCCGCGACTCACGAGCGGCGAGTGGCTCGCGGCGTACGCCCTGACGGAGCCCGGCTCCGGTTCGGACTCGGCCGCGATGCGGACGACGGCGCGCCGCGGCGACGGCGAGTACGTCTTGAACGGCGGCAAGCGCTTCATCACCAACGCGGGCGTCGCCGGTCTCTACACCGTCTTCGCCAAGACCGATCCCGAAGCGGGCCACAGCGGGATCTCCTGCTTCCTCGTCGAGGCCGATGCGCCCGGGCTCGAGATCGGCCGGATCGAGCCGAAGCTGGGGATCAAGGGCTCGACGACCGGCGAGGTCTTCTTCAACGGGTGCCGGGTGCGCGCCGACAACCTCGTCGGCGGCGAGGGCCAAGGCTTCAAGATCGCCATGCGCGTGCTCGACCGGTCGCGGCCCGGGATCGGAGCGCAGGCCCTGGGGATCGCGCAGGGGGCAACCGACTTCGCGCTCGAGTACGCGAAGAGCCGCGAGACGATGGGGAAGCCGATCGTCGAGCACGAGCTCATCGCGGCGAAGCTGGCCGACATGGAGACGAAGTGCGAAGCGGCGCGCGGGCTCCTCTATCGGTTTGGCCTGATGGCCGACGCGGGCGTGGACGGGCCGGACCTCACACGTGCCTCCGCGATGGCAAAGCTCTATTGCTCCGACGTCGCGATGGAGGTGACGACGGACGCCGTCCAGATCCTCGGCGGTTACGGCTACGTGAAGGAGTACCCGGTCGAGCGAATGATGCGCGATGCGAAGATCACGCAGATCTACGAGGGCACGAACGAGATCCAGCGCCTCGTGATCGCGCGCGAGATGGTGCGCGCGAATCGGGGTTCGCCGCTGGCAGCCGTGGGGAGCTAGAAGAGTCGCTCGATCGAGTTGCGGACGTCGACGCCCGGGTCGATCTGCGCGCTGTCGGTCCCGTCGCCGCCGTACACGCGGTCGCGCCGCCCGTCACGCGCGAAGAACCTATCGCCGCCCACACCGCCGACCATGGTGTCGGCACCGGCTCCGCCGTCGAGGACGTCGCCGCCGGCCTTCCCCGCGAGCGAGTCGCGCCCGCCGCGCCCGCACATGACGTCGCGGCCGGTCGTTCCGCGGAGCACGTCGTTTCCTTGCGTGCCGATTCTCGTGCAGCCGAGCACGACCGAGGAGCGGTTGCTGTAGTAGTTCGTGAGCGCGATGTCCGGCTTGGCGTCGCGGTTCACCCGGCCGACGGCGACGTCGAACGGGCTGACTCCCGCCACGTGGTTCGTGCCTGGCGAGAACGTGCCGTTCGCCCGTCCCGCCAGCGTGGTGATCGAGTTCAGGCCTTCGGACCCGCTGTTTGCGACGACAAGGTCGAGTCGCCCGTCTCGGTTGAGGTCACCGACGGCGACCGAACGCGGCGCGGGGCCGACCGGGTAGGACGTAGCCGAGCCAAGACTGCCCGCGGTGCCGAGGAGGACAGAGAGCGTGTTTGCGCGCGAGTTCGCGACAGCGGCATCCGGCCTGCCGTCGCGGTTGAAGTCCGCGACCACGACGCCGATCGGCGCGTCCCCGACCGAAAAATGCGCCGGCGCTTCGAAACCGCCCGCCGGGTTCCCCGCCAAAACGGTGATGAGGTCGGAGTCGTAGTGGGATACGACGATGTCGAGCCGGGCGTCACCCGTCACGTCCCCGGCCGCGAGCGAAACGGGAACAGCGCTGCCGGTCGAGTACGACGCCGCAGCCTCGAACGTGCCGTTCCCGTTCCCGTGAAGGACGGACAGCGTATTCGTGTCGTGGTTCACCGTTGCGAGGTCGACCTTGCCGTCGCGGTTCAAATCCCGTGCGAGGAGGTCGATCGGCGCGCCCCCGACCGGGTATCCGGCGGGAGCGCGAAGACGGTCGCGGGCGGGGTCGTTGAGCAGGACGAAAACCTTGCTCGCGGCGACGTCGGCGACCGCGACGTCACTCTGCTTGTCACCGTTCAAATCGGCCGCCACGACGGAAACCGGCCCGTCGCCGACAGCGTAATCGCGGCGGGCGCGCAACGCTCCAGCGCCGTCTCCCGGGAAGACGGAGATCGATCCAGGACTGGCCGCGGCAGCGGTGTAGTTCGCCACGACGACGTCGGCGTTCCCGTCGCCTGTGATGTCCGAAAGCGTGACGCCGCGCGGATGCTCGACCGCCGGTCTTCCGAACGCCGACGTGACCGCGATCGGAGCAGCGCCCGCGTCAGCCGTGCCGAACAGCACGCCTGCGAGCACGAAGCTTCCGATGGAACGACGCATGAGCCGCAGAGCCTGATCCCTTCCCTACTACGATCGTGACACAATGCGCCGGGTTTTCAACGGGACGGCGCGCTCGAGGACGCGGAGGGCGGTGCGCTACGACGCCGTCGTCATCGGCTCCGGGCCGAACGGTCTTGCCGCTGCGATCACGATTGCGCGGTCGGGGCGGGCCGTGCTCGTCCGCGAGGCGGCGGAGACGATCGGCGGCGGGACGCGGTCGGCCGAGCTCACGCTGCCCGGATTCATCCATGACGTCTGCTCCGCGTTCCACCCGCTCGCGGCGGGCTCCCCGTTTTTCCGGACGCTTCCGCTCGCCGCGCACGGGCTCGAGCTCGTGCACGCGCCCGCGCCGCTCGCGCACCCACTCGACGACGGTACCGCAGTCATGCTCGAGCGGTCTGTCGACGAGACGGCGGCCGGGCTCGTCGATGACGACGGAGCCTACCGGCGGATGTTCGGCCGCCTCGCGCGTGACTGGCGACGGCTCGAGATGAGCCTCCTCGGGCCCGTTCTTCACGCGCCGCGGCATCCGCTCGCACTGGCCCGTTTCGCGGTCGACGCGGTTCGGTCGGCCGAGGGCGTGTCCGCGAGTCTCTTCCGGGGCGAGCGTGCGCGTGCATTGTTCGCGGGGTGTTCGGGTCACGCCATGCTGCCGGCGAACAAGACTCCGACGGCCGCGTTCGGCCTCGTGCTCCTGACGCTCGGCCACGTCGCCGGTTGGCCCGTCGCCCGGGGCGGCTCACGGCGAATCGCCCAGGCGCTCGCGTCCTACCTTCGCTCGCTCGGCGGTGAGCTCGAGACCGAAGCTCCGGTCGAGTCCCTGCGCGAGCTCCCGCGAACACGCGCCGTCCTCTGCGACGTGACGCCGCGCCAGCTCCTTCGCATCGCGGGAGATCGGCTGCCGCCCTCGTACTGCCGTACGCTCGCGCGATACCGCTACGGACCCGGCGCCTTCAAGGTCGACTACGCGCTCGACGGGCCGATCCCGTGGCGCGCTCGGGATTGTGCGCGTGCAGCCTGTCTTCATCTCGGCGGCACCGCGAAGGAGATCGCGGCCTCGGAGCGGGCGGCCTGGGAAGGAAGAGCGAGCGAGCGACCCTTCGTCCTTCTCGGCCAGCAGAGCCTTTTCGATCCGACGCGAGCGCCCGAAGGCAGAGAAACCGCTTGGGCCTATTGCCACGTCCCGAACGGCTCGACCGTCGACATGACGGAAGCGATCGAGGCTCAGATCGAACGGTTCGCGCCCGGCTTTCGCGGCCGGGTCCTCGCCCGGCACGTCATGACCCCGGCCGACCTCGAGCGGCGGAATGCGAACATCGTCGGCGGCGACATCAACGGGGGCGCACAGGACCTTCCGCAGCTCCTCAGCCGGCCGGCGTTCCGGCTCGTTCCGTATTCGACGCCCGTCCCAGGCCTCTTCATCTGCTCCTCGTCGACACCGCCGGGCGGCGGCGTCCACGGCATGTGCGGGCACCTCGCCGCGCGGGCGGCGCTCCGCACCGCGTTGTCGCGGACCCGCTAGTCGGCCGTTGGAATCGCGCCGCAGGCGACCGAGACGTCGTACTCGTCGTCCGACTTGTGCGCGTGCACCACGAGGTTTCCGGCGCGAAGCTCGTCGAGGGACATGTCGATCACGGTTTCCGCCTCACCACCCTCGACACTTTCGAGTCCGGCGACCGGGTCACCCAGGTCACCACATCGACCGGGATGAACGTGCGACGGCTGTGGAACCGACGGTGGATTGCTGAGCGTGACGACGACACGGGTGCGACCGTCGCCCGCCGGCGTGAGTGTCGCCGTCCCCGACTGCCCCGACCCGTCCTCCTCCTCGAGCTCGACCGAGATCGATTCGTCTGCGCCTGCGTCGCCGTCGCCGCCGCAACCCGTGAGCGCAATTGCGACCGGGAGCGCGAGGACGGCGACGATCGTGACCACTGATCCCCTCTTCGACATCGAGCGCCTCCAGGTCGTTTCCTCTTTGTACGGTCGGGAGGACGTCCTCGGATTGAGCGCCGGACGGCCGGTACGCTGAGGCCGTGGCTGCGCTCGCGCCCTTCAGCCCGCCGGTCCGTGACTGGTTCACGCGGACCTTCGATGCTCCGACGCCCGCGCAGGAGCGCGGCTGGCCGGCGATCGCGTCTGGGGCGAACACGCTCATCCAGGCACCCACGGGCTCCGGAAAGACGCTTGCCGCGTTCCTCTGGGCGCTCGACCAGGCACGTGCGGGCGCAGGGACGCAGGTGCTGTATGTGAGCCCTCTGAAGGCGCTCAATTACGACGTCGAGCGGAACCTGCGCGGGCCGCTCGCCGGCATTGGATCCACCCTTTCCGTCGGCGTCCGCACGGGCGACACGCCGCCGAAGGAACGCGCCGCGATGCAGCGCAACCCGCCCGACATCCTCATCACGACGCCGGAGTCGCTCTTCCTGATCCTCACCTCGCGCGCCCGCGAGATCCTTCGCGCCGTCCGGTTCGCGATCGTCGACGAGGTGCACGCCGTTGCAGGCACCAAGCGCGGAGCCCACCTCGCACTTTCACTCGAGCGCCTGCAGCGGCTGGTCGACGAACCGATCCAGCGGATCGGCCTATCCGCGACCCAACGCCCGCTCGACGAGATCGGCCGCTTCGTCGCGGGCGGGCGGCCGATCGAGCTCGTCGACGCCGGGCGCGCGAAAGAGCTCGATCTCGAGGTGGTCGTGCCGCTCGAGGACATGCGCGAGCCCGGCACTCATCCCGGTACGGGC
>JALZEM010000151.1 GCA_030862005.1 Actinomycetota bacterium
TCCTGGAGGCGAAGGCGCCGCGTGGACGCGAGATCACGCAAGAGGACATCGACCGGTCGATCGAGATCATGCGCGAGCGCGTCGACAAGATCGGCGTCGCGGAGCCCGAGATTCGCTCGCTCGGCCAGAACCAGATCGGGATCGAGCTACCGGGCGTCCACGACTCCGGTCGCGCGGCCGAGATCGTCGGCCAGACGGCGCAGCTCGAGTTCTACGACCTCGAGGGGAACGTCGTCGGGCCGACGAAGGGCCCGTCGACGAATCCCGTCATTCCCACGGCCGGCTCGGAGCTCGTCTCGCTCCTCATGCCCGAAGCGAAGGTGAAGAGCGGCGAGACCCCGACCAGCTGGTACCTCTTCTCAAAGAACAAGAAGAAGCTGCTTGGCGGTCCCGCCGACACGAAGGAGCAGCTCCTCGAACAGCTCGAAGGCGGGGAGCCTCCCGCGGGGTCGCGCTACTACGTCGTTCCCGACGGCCAGATCCTCCTCTCGTGCGGCAAGGAGGAGGAGAGCTGCCCCGGAATTGGAGTGGCCTCCGAGACGTACTACTACCTCTTCCGGTATCAGCCCGACGACAAGGAAGACCCGGTTCCCGAGCTGACCGGGCGAGACCTCCGCCTGCAGGGCACGCAGCAGGACTTCGACCGTGGGCAGCCGATCGTCACCCTCGAGTTCACCGACCGGGGCGGCGACAAGTTTCACGAGATCACGCGCGAGCTCGCTCGGCGCGGGCGGACGCTCGCGCTGACGCTCGGCGATCCCGAGGACGAGCGCGACGCGATCCTGCAGCGGTTCGCGATCGTGCTCGACCGCGAGATCCGCTCGTACCCGACGATCGACTACATCGGCGACACGGCGGACGGCATTGCCGGCGGGCGCGCTCAGATCACCGGCCTGGGATCGATCGACGAAGCGAAGGACCTCGCGCTCGTCCTCCAGACCGGTGCGCTTCCGCTCGAGTTCGTCCAGCTCGAGCGAACGGACATCTCGGCGACGCTCGGTGAGGACTCGCTGCGGGAGGCGGTGATCGCAGGGATCGGCGGTCTCATCGCCGTCGCCCTCTTCCTGCTCTTCGTCTACCGCTTCCTCGGCCTCGTCGCGGTGATCGGGCTCGCCGTCTACGGAGCGTTCCTCTACGGCGCGATCCTGCTCTTCGGCGTAACGATGACGCTTCCGGGCTTCGCAGGGCTGATCCTCACCATCGGCGTCGCGGCCGACGCGAACATCGTCATCTTCGAGCGCATCAGGGAGGAGGTGCGGGCGGGCAAGTCGGTCCGCGCTGCGATCGGCGGCGGTTACCGCAAGGGGTTCAACACGATCGTCGACGGCAACGTCGTCACGATGATCACCGCCGCGGTCCTGTTCCTCATCGCAACCGGCGGCGTCAAGGGCTTCGCTCTCATGCTCCTCGTCGGGACGCTGATGTCGATGGTGACGGCGATCGCGGCGACGCGCGCGCTCCTTGGCGTGCTCGCGGGGTTCCGGTGGTTCGACAACCCTGCCTTCATGGGCGCGACTGCGCAGCGCATCCCCGCGTGGCAGCGCATCGACTTCATCGGCAAGCGGCGGATCTGGTTCGCGATTTCCGGTGTGGTCGTCGCGATCGGACTCGGCTCGCTTGCCTACCAGGGCCTAAACCTCGGGATCGACTTCCGCGGCGGAAGCCAGGCGAGCTTCGACACCGCACGCCCGCTCGCTGTCGAGCGCGTGCGGGAGGAGGTGGCAGGGCTCGGCCAGGCCGACGCGGTGATCCAGGGCCGCGGCGACGCCGTCGACGGCGGCTACACAAGCTTCTCGCTCAAGACCGAGTCGTTGCCACGCGAGGATCAGAACGCGCTTCAGAGCGCGCTCGAGCGGGAGGTCGATGCGACGAACTTCGGGTTCAAGAACGTCTCCGCGAGCTTCAGCGAGCAGATCCTGCGGGGCGCCCTCCTCGCGATCGTCGTCTCGCTCATCCTGATCGTCCTGTACGTGTCGTTCCGCTACCAGTTCACGTACGCCGTTCCCGTTCTCGTCGCGCTCTTCCACGACGTCTTCGTCGCGGTCGGGGTCTACTCCCTGAGCGGCCGCGAGGTGACTGCGTCGACCGTCGCCGCGCTCCTGACCATCCTCGGGTACTCGATCTACGACACGATCATCATCTTCGACCGCGTGCGCGAGAACGTTCAGCTCATGCGCCGGTCGAGCTTCGCCGCGATCGCCAACCAGTCGCTTTGGGAGACGATCCGCCGCTCCCTCGCCACGACGTTCATCACCCTTCTCCCGGTCGCGTCGCTCCTCGTGTTCGGGGGCGAGACGCTCAAGGACTTCGCGTTCGCGATCCTGATCGGGGTCGGGTCGGGCGCGTACTCGACCATCTTCATCGCAACACCGCTCCTGAACGTCCTCAAGGAGCGGGAGCCCGAGTATGCGAAGCGGAAGGACGTCGGACTCGTCGAGAAGCTCGACGTGATCGAGGCCGCCGATGCGAAACCCGAGGTCGCGCCGGAGCCGACGCCGGTGCCCGTGGTCGAGGCCGCCCAGCCCGAACCCACAGGCGACGGAGCTGCGGCCGCGGCGGCGGCGCGGCGCGAAGCGCGGCGAAAACGACGGCGCACGAGGCCGCATGGACGGGCACGCTGACGCCTCGAGACACTCGCTCCGCGACCTCCTAGCGGAGGCTCTCTTCGCGGGCGTGGGCGCAGCCGCCTTGACGAAGGATCGCGTCGACGACCTGGTCGACGAGCTCACCGCACGCGGCCAGATGACGCGCGACGAAGCCCGCGACGTCGTGGACGACGTGACGGGCCGCTGGCGCGGCGAGGCCCTGCGGATGAGCGAGCGCGCGTCGGCGAGTCTCACGGGCGTGCTGCGGGAGCTCGGGCTCGTGACACGGCGCGAATGGGAGGAGCTCGAGCTCCGGCTTTCGCAGCTCGAGCACCGCCTCCGCCTCCTCGAGACCGAGCAGGCGAAGTCCGCCGGGCCGGCCCCGCCTCCTCCGCGCCGTCGCTAGGCGCGACGTTCTAGCCGTCGGTCTCGCCGCGG
>JALZEM010000076.1 GCA_030862005.1 Actinomycetota bacterium
TCGGCGAGCGAACGGAGTACGTCTTTGGTCGCTCGCTCGAAGCCGGCGGCTCGGGGAATCCTGCCCCGCCGACCGCGGTTGGCGTCTACCGCGGCATCCGCGCGAGCCTCGCACACGTGTTCGGATCGGATGACCTCGGCGGGCGAAAGGTCGTCGTCCAGGGTGCAGGCGGCGTTGGTTCGCCGCTCGCAGAGCAGCTCGCGAACGCCGGTGTCTCGGTCGTCGTTGCCGACCTCGATCCCGCGCGCGCGCACGCGACTGCCCGTCGCGTCGGCGGCACCGCGATCGCCGCCGACGACGTCTTCGAGACTGACTGCGACGTCTACGCCCCCTGCGCGATCGGCGGCGTCCTGAGCGCGGAGACCGTGCCGCGGCTTGGGTGCCGGATCGTCGCCGGCTCGGCGAACAACCAGCTGGCAGAGCCGGAAGCAGCCGAGCTCCTACGGGCGCGCGGGATCCTCTACGCACCTGATTACGTCATCAACGCCGGCGGCGCGATTGCGCTCGTCGGCCTCGAGCAGCTCGGCTGGAGCAAGTCCGACCTCGACGCAGCGCTGGCGCGGATCGGCGAGACGCTACGAGAGGTCTACCAGCGGGCCGACGAACGAGGCATCTCGACGGCGGCCGCCGCCGACGTTCTTGCAGAGGAACGGCTGAAAGCTCGCTGACGCGGGCGAGCGAGTTGCGGCGGGCACCCAGCGCTGCTGCGTGCTAACGCGAGGCTGCCGATGCCTAGAGGCACAGATGCGATCGAGCGGGGCGTACCGCTCGCGCTTGAACCGGTCTGGATGAGCCCCGCGACCGCGGGACGTTCTGCCCGGTGGGCCAGTCCGAATTCGAGGAGGCTCAATGGCCAAGACGCGGACCGTGAGGCAAGCACATCATCGAGGAGGCTCTAATCCAGCTCGGCGGCCGGCGGGGAGACAGGAGCTACGCGGGGCGCTCGGTCGGGCGGGCCGTCGGGCGCGGAGCCTGGTCGGACGTCTCGCAGCAGGAGCGCGGCCAGGACGGCGGTGCCCGCTGCGAGGACCGCGCACGTCAGGGCGGCGACCTGGAATCCTCGCGTGAAGGCTTCGTTCGCGGCGCTGAGCACCTCGGCCGCGAGCGCGGCTGGCAGCTCCTGAGCTGCCGCAACGGCCCCGCCGAGCGTGTCGCGCGCGGCTTCCGCCTCCTCGCGCGGGACACCCGGGGGGAAGCCGTCGTCTACCTGGGTTCGGTAAACAGCGGTTCCGATCGTCCCCAGGACCGCGATGCTGAGCGCCCCGCCGAGCTCCGCGCCGGTCTCGGAGATCGCGGACGCGGCCCCGGCGCGCTCGGGCGGAGCAGTCCCGAGAATGAGGTCGTTGGTCAGGGTGAAGAGCGGCGCGAGACCGAGTGAGTACACGACTGACGCGCCGACGAGGACGGGTAGGCCGGAGCCGACATCCACCTGCGTGAGCGCCGTGAAGCCGACGGCGCCCGCCGCTAGGCCGGAAGCCATGACGAACGCAGGACGCACGTGGCGCACGATCGCGGGCGCCAGCATGGAGCCCGCGATGAAGCCGCCGAACGACGGCAGGGTCCAGACGCCCGCCATGAGCGGCGAGAGTCCGAGCACCAGCTGCAGGTACTGGAAGATGAAGAGAAACGTTCCGAACAGGACGAGGATCCCGAGCGTGTAGACGGCGAGCGACGCGCTAAAGGCGGGCATCCGAAAAAGCCGAATGTCGATCAGCGGATCCGCCAACCTCGCTTGTCGGCGAAGGAAGGCGAAGCCGAGGGCCAAGCCGGCCGCGATCGACAGCATCGCCGTCCAACCGAGGCCGTCCTGGGCGATTTGTTTGAGCCCGTAGATGACCGCCAGGACCGCGATCAGGGAGAGCGCTGCGCTGAACAGGTCCAGCCGGCCCGCTTCGGGATCGCGAAACTCCGGCAGCAGCATGGGCCCAAGCACGAGGAGGAGGGCCATCACGGGCACGGCCAGGAGAAAGACGGAGCCCCACCAGAAGAACTCGAGCAGCAGCCCGCCGAGCAGTGGGCCGACGGCGCCGCCCAGCGAGTAGGCCGTGATCCAGACGCCGATCGCGAAGGTGCGCTGCTGATCGTCGTGGAACATGTTGCGGATGAGCGACAGGGTCGACGGCGCCACCGTCGCGCCGGCGAGGCCGAGGAGCGCGCGGGCGGCGATCAGCATCTCGGGGCTGGTCGAAAGCGCGGCCAAGATGGAGGTGAGTCCGAACGCGGCGGCGCCGATCAGAAGCAGCCGCCGGCGGCCGATCCGGTCGCCGAGCGTCCCCATCGTGATCAGCGCTCCGGCAACCATGAAGCCGTAGATGTCCGCGATCCAGAGGAGTTGTGCGCTGCTCGGCTGGAGATCCGCGCTGAGGTGCGGAACGGCGAGGTGCAGCACGGTCAGGTCCATGGCGTACACCAGGCACGCGAGCCCGAGCACTGCGAGGCCGATCCACTCGCGCCGTCCAGCCCTCAGTGGTTCGTCACCGGCCATGTCGCTTAGACGGCGCGGCGGCGAAAGATTCATCGCCGACTATTGCGGGACCTCTAGGGCCGCGCAAAGGAACTCATCAGTCCCCCCACGACGCCGCTCTCTCGAGTTGGTCCGCGTTTGCGGGGCTGCTCGGCCGCCGGCTGAGCAGCCCACGTCGTTCTCAGGTCGTGGCGGTAACGGGCCGGTGCTCCCCTTCCCCTGGTGCCCGGAAGAGCAGCACCGAGAGGACGATGATCCAGAGCAGCGAGAGCAGCAGCGCGATGAAGTCGGCAAACGGGATGAACAGCGCGACGCCGAAGACAAGGGCGGCCCATCCAAGCCAACGCGGCATCCGGGTCCGCTGGAGCAGCACGCCGGCGGCGCCGAGCATCATTACGCCGAGAGCGGGGTTCGCAGCGACCCAGAAGCTCCCGTCGAGCAGGTTCAAGGCCTGGACTGCAGCCGGAGCAATGTCATTCCCCCCGTCGGCCAACGCAAAGTGGATCAGCGCCATCAGCATGATCACGGCGCCGAGGATGAAGCTGCCGCCCAGCAGCAGGCGCCGCCAGATCTCCCATGACACGACGTCGGCTGAGCGCGCGAGACGCGCCAAGCTAATCGCGAAAAGCAGCAGAAACGGGACCGTGGCCGCCAGCACGAACGCCGCAGCCCCCTGCCGCACTGACTCTTCGTCGTAGAACGACGCGATCTCGGCAGCGGGATCGTCCGTCGAGGGAGTGGAGCCGATGAGGCCGACGATTGCCACGAGCAAGAGCGCTACGAACACAATGCCGCTGAGCGGCAACCATCTACTTGCCAAGAGATCCTCCTCGGGAGTGGGCCGCGACGCGACCGTCGCGCGAGTATGACCCCCTCAACTCGACGATGCAAAGCCGTTCGGCGCTGAGCGCCGACCCGCCGCGAAAGAGGCTACGGCGACGGAAGAGTTGTCGCTCTCCCGCCGCCCGCCTCTAATCGGCGGCCACCGTCCCGGACGAACCACAGCATCGCCTCCGTTTTCTAGAAGACAGAACGAGTTCGCGGCGAGCGAAGAGTCAACCGAAGCGGCGAGCAACCTCCGCAAGCGAGCTCTCGCCGACGAAATCGGCGACGACACCGTCCGCCCCTGCGGAAAGGAACACCTCGATCTGGTCGAGCGGAATCCTCGGAACCACGCGGAGGTCGGGGTAGCGCACCTTGATCCTCGCGAGTGTCTCGGACCCGACCGATTCGGTCGGGTGCCAGACGTCTCCGAGTTCACGGGCGCGGCGGATCGCACGCTCGGAGCGACCTCCGACCCAGATCTCGGGCGCGATCTTCGGAAGCGGTGAAAAGGTCGCATCCTCGAACGACCAGTAGTCGCCGCGAAACGAGCGCTCTCCCGCCCAGAGGGCTTTCATGAGGCGAATAGCCTCGTCTGTCCGCCGGCCGCGCTCGCCGTACTCGTAGCCCATGAATCGGAATTCGTCCTCGTGCCAACCGACGCCGACTCCGAGTCGGACGCGCTCGTTCGAGATCTCCTGAAGCGTCGCAACTTCCTTCGCCAGGCGAATGGGGTGGTGTAGCGGGGCGAGAACGACCGATGTCCCGAGGCCGACCCGACCCGTGAAACCCGCGATCCAGGCAAGCACGACCAGCGGGTCGTACACGCGCCCGTACGCGTCGACCGCCTCCGGGCCGACGATGATGTGCTCGGTCGCCCAGACGGAGTCGAAGCCGAGTTCCTCTGCCGCCTGCGCCGTCGTTCGGATCTGCTCCGCGGTCGATTCCTCGCCGAAGTTCGGCAGGATTACGCCGAGATGCACGACGCGATCGTACTGAGGCGGCGCGTCGCGCAGTCGCGTGTCGCCCGGCTCGCGACGGTCGACGCAGACGGCCGACCGCATCTAGTCCCGATCGCCTTCGGGCTCGCCGGCGAGACCCTGTATACGGCCGTCGACGCGAAACCGAAGCGCTCGCGAACGCTCCGCCGGATCGAGAATGCTCGGCGAAGGCCGGACGTCGCGGTGCTCTTCGATCACTACGACGAGGATTGGACCCGGCTGTGGTGGGTTCGGGTGCGCGGCCACGCGCGCGTTCTTGACGAGGGCGAGGAGGCAACCCGCGCGCTAACGCTTCTGGTAGCGAAGTACGAGCAGTATCAAGCGGCGCCGCCGGGTACCCCGGTGCTCGCTGTCGATCTCAGGGAATGGCGCGGCTGGAGCGCGACCGACTAGCCGCTTGACCAGCCTGGACGCTTATCATCGCCTGCGACGGCGCGCCCGCGCCGTCGGGATCCCTGCATCGGCGCGTGCGGTCGACGACGAACGACTTCCGATCCCGGGCTGACGACCGGGCAGGAATCCTCCGGAAGCTCGAATCGTTCGGCGTTCGCAATCGCCTTCGGGTCGTGCGGCACGTGACCGCTGACTGACAAGTCGAAACTGTATTGCGGCGCGTTCATTGCGAGCCCGTATTACTCGCAGAGGCAGAACGATCCGAACGACCTCGCCGTGAGCGTCTTCGACAAGCCAATACGTGGCATCACGCCGGCGACGGTCGCTGCAGGAGCTCGGCTATCTCGACGCCCTGCTCATACACGCGTGCGCGCGAGGCTCCGGCGCCGAGGAGATCGCGGCCGCCGCGGCCGAGAAGCTTGTGTCTCCACCCAGGCCGAAGAGGGTGTTCCGGCGTGTCATTCCCGCGGCCGCCGACGAGGGCTGGCTCCCGGCCCCGACCCCGGATCAAGTCGTCGCCGGGAGCCGTCGAATACCGTGTCCGAGGAACCGAGTACGGTAACCACGAGGTGTGCGAGGGCGCATTGCATTACAGTGGCTCGGTCCCACAACGAACAAGGAGAGCTTATGGCGAAGAAAACCGTTCTCGTATCCGACAAGTCCGGAAAGGAGATCGAAGAGGGGAAGGGCGCGAAAGTTCGGATTAGCTTCAACGACGCACGCAAGGGCGTGCGAGAGCTCGACCTTACGGATGAGGAGGCAATGCAGCTCGGCGGACGTACCGTAGCGCGCCGTGGACGCAGACCAAAGAGCCAAAGCTAA
>JALZEM010000077.1 GCA_030862005.1 Actinomycetota bacterium
ACGTAGAGCAAGCGGCGGTTCTCCGCCTGCTCGGCCGACCGTTCGGCGTCTCGAACGACGCACTCGTCCTGCTGCGCCGCGCGGCCGGTCGGCGCCCGCTCTTCTCGGGCCTCGAGCGCGACCTCCCGGCGGACCTCGGATCGCGAGACCGCCGGCTGTTCGAGGCGTTCCGGCAGCGCTACGACCGTCTTGCGCGCGCGGCGGAACGGGTCGGGCTCGAGCGGCTCTGCGACCGCATCGTGATCGAGCACGACTACGACCTCGCCGTGCTGACGCGGTGGGACGGCCGGAGGCGCTACGCGAACCTTCGGAAGCTTGCGAGGCTCGCGCGTTCGTACGAGGAGCTTCGGGGGCCCGACATCGAGGGCTTCGTCCGGTTCCTGCGCGACCAGGAGGCGGCAGGCGCCAAGGAGGTCGAGGCGGCGGCCGAAGAGGAGGGATCCGACGCCGTTCGTCTCCTGACCGTCCACGGGGCGAAGGGACTCGAGTTCAAGGTCGTCGTTCTCGCCGACGCCGGGAGGACGCCGCCGTCGCCCTCGCCGGACGAGATCCTCTGCCTGCCCGACGGACGTTTTGGCTTCCGGGTCCTCAACCCGGCGACGGGCAAGCGAACCGGCGCCTTCGGCTGGGACGAGGTGCGAGACGCCGAGCGGTCGGCCGAGCAGGCGGAGAACCGCCGCTTGCTCTACGTCGCGATGACGCGCGCGATCGACCGGCTGATCATCTCGGGCGCCATCGACCCCGCGACGAAGCGGGACGGGGAGGCCCCGCTTCGGTGGATTCTCGAGCGCCTCGAGCTCGACCTGGGCGGCAACGGCCCGGCCGAGATCGAGCGCGACGATGCTCGGGTCCTCTTGCGGGTCGACCATGGCACGGAGGCGGAGGAGCCGGAATCCGCGCCCGCACCGGGCGAGGCGCAGCTCCAGCTCTTTGCGCCGCTGAACGGCGGCGCCGCACGGCAGGCGCCCAAGCTGCCCGAGCTCGCTCCGGTGCCCGCCGCCCTGCCACATCGCGTCCGCCGCCTTTCGTACAGCGCGCTCGCGCTCTTCGCGCGCTGCCCGTATCGCTTCTACGCAGAGCGCATCGTCGGCCTGTCGCCCGCGGGCGCGGGAGCGGCCCCCGGCGCGGAGGGCCTCGCGGCGACGGAGCTCGGCGACGCCGTGCATGTCCTCCTCGAGACGGACGTTGGGCTCGAGGCCATCAGGGAGCACGTGCTCACGCGCTATCCCGCGGCGACGGGCGACGACCTCGACCGGATCGACGCGCTCGTTCGCGCCTGGCGCGAGTCCGCGCTCGCGCGTCGCCTGGCGGACGCGGACGGCGCACGGCAAGAGCTTTCGTTCGCGTTCGAGCACGAGGGCGTGCTGCTCCACGGGCGGTTCGACGTCTTCCGGCTCGTCGACGGGCGGGCGCTCGTCGTGGACTACAAGACGAACCGGCTCGAGGAGACCTCGCCGGAGGAAGCGGTCGAAGCGGAATACGTCCTGCAGCGCCTGGTGTACGCCCTCGCCTCCTTCCGCGCCGGCGCGGAGGAGGTCGAGATCGCCTATGTCTTTCTCGAGCGGCCGGAGGCGGTCGTCACCGCAACGTTCGCGCGTGCGGATGTGCCGGCGCTCGAAGAGGAGCTCTCGGCTGCCATTCACGCGATTCACGAGGGTGACTTCCGTCCGACGCCCGGCGAGCTCGTCTGCGCGGGCTGCCCGGCGCTCGAGGTGGTATGCGCCGGCCCGCGCCTGCTCGAACACGATCTGGCGCACGCGTAAGCTCGCCGGATGTTCTCGCGGTCGGCCGAGCTCTACGACTTCTTCTACTCGTTCAAGGACTATGCCGGCGAGGCGACGAGGCTCCACGAATTGATTCAGGCGCGTGTCCCCGGCGCGCTGACGCTTCTCGACGTCGCGTGCGGGACGGGTAAGCACCTGGCCGAGCTCGCGGGGCGCTACGACGTCGAGGGCGTCGATATCGACCCAAGGCTGCTGGCGATCGCACACGAGCGGCTCCCGGACGTTCCGCTCCACGGGGCGGACATGGTCGACTTCGAGCTTGGGCGGCGCTTCGACGCGGTTACCTGCCTCTTCTCCAGCGTCGGGTACATGAACACGACCGTGAACCTCGGGCGGGCCGTTGCGGCGATGGCGCGGCATGTTCGGCCGGGCGGCCTGCTCGTCGTTGAGCCGTGGATCCTCGCCGAGAACTGGCAGCCGGCTGGCGTGGACGCCATCTTTGTTGACGAGCCGGAGCTCAAGGCGGCGCGTATTAACCGCTCCTTGCCCGTGGGCGATACCGCCGTGCTCAAGTTCCACTACCTCGTCGGGAGGCTCGACGCGGTGGAGCACTTCACTGAAAGCCACGAGCTCGGGATGTTCGCGCACGATGATTACGTCGCTGCGTTTGAGTCCGCCGATCTGGTCGTCGAACACGACGGGGACGGGCTCATGGGCCGCGGTCTCTACATCGGTGCCGCGCCGGAACAGGCGCTCCTTGGCACGTAGCTACGTCCACGAGGCTCGGAGGCGCGTCGGGCCCAAGCGGCTCCGGATCCGGCCCGTGATCGAGCGGCTTGCGGCCGAGCATCCCGACGCCGTGATCGCGCTTCGCTTCCGAAATGACCTCGAGCTGCTCGTGTCGGTCGTGCTGTCGGCGCAGACGACGGACGTCACCGTCAATCGCGTGACGGAAAAGCTGTTCGAGAAGTACCGACGGCCCGAGGACTACCTCGGCGTTCCGCTTGAGGAGCTCGAGCGGGACATCCGCCCGACAGGGACGTTCCGCCAGAAGGCGCGGAACCTGCGCGGAGCGATGACGAGGCTGGTCGAGGAGTTCGACGGCGCTGTCCCGCTCTCGCTCGACGAGCTCGTTCGGTTGCCGGGCGTGGGGCGCAAGACCGCGAACGTCGTCGCAGCGGAGCGCGGAGCGACGCAGGGGATCGTCGTCGACACGCACGTCCGCCGCCTCTCGCAGCGCCTCGGGTTCACGCGCCAGGAGGATCCGGTGAAGATCGAGCGCGATCTGGAGCGGCTCGTGCCGAAAGAGGACTGGGCGCGTCTCCCGCATCTCCTGATCTGGCACGGCCGGCGCGTCTGCATCGCGCGCGCGCCGCGGTGCACGGATTGCGTCGTCAACGACCTCTGTCCGGCGAGCCGCGTCTAGCCCTCGGGGCCGGTCGCACGGTCTCGAGTCATGCCATCAACCACCACGCCGCCGGGCCTGATCCTCGGACCCGTAGTTGCGCGCGCGAGTCGCCCCCGGGGCCGTCGGGCCCGGCCCCCTTGCCGCGAGCGTAGCGCCGAAAACGACGTATGTGGCGCGCGGAATGCAGCGATTCTCCACGGATTCGCGTACGAGATCGATGCGCTCGAAATCGTTGGCGCCTCGAGTGCATCTCGGTACAGCTTTGGGCGGACGCGAGGCCCGAAGCGGCGTACGCTCGCGCCGTGCGCACCGTCGCCCTTGCGCTCTACGCCGATACGCTCGCTGC
>JALZEM010000198.1 GCA_030862005.1 Actinomycetota bacterium
CGTAGAAATAGCGGCTCTCACCCGGCGTAAACGGCTCGTAGTGGCGCCACTGGTCGCCGCTCGGCGGCTCGACCTTGATCACGTCGGCCCCGAGGTCGGCGAGCAGCATCGTCCCGAAAGGCGCCGCAACGTACTGCCCGTAGTCGAGCACGCGGATACCCTCGAGCGGGCCGTGGGCGTCGGAGCGGCCTTTGTTCACGCGGGGCACCCGAGACCTCTCCGCGCGATTACGCGGCGCTGGATCTCGGCCGAGCCACCCGAGATCGTCGCTCCGACGGCCGCCCGGGTGAGGGCGGCCAGCCGGCCGCGGACACGATCGCCGGGGCCATGCTCGACGAGACCAGCGGGACCGAGCATGCGGACGCCTTCGTCGGCGATGCGTTGTGCGAGGACGGCACAGGAGAGCTTCGCCATCGAGGCCGCGGCGCTCGCCGGCTGGCCCGCCGCGAGGAGCCGTGTCGCCCGCCGCCCGTGAAGGCGCGCCGCCTCGGCCTCGCCACGAAGACGCAGCAGCGTGAGGTGGTCGATGGGGCTCTGGACGAGCGGCTCGAGGTCGTCGAGGACACGGACGAGGATCCCGACCTTCTCGCTCGTGACGCGCTCGTAGTCGAGCGTCGCCATGAGGACGCGCCAGCCGCCGTGGAGCTCGCCGACGAGCTGCGTGGCCGGGATCTCGACGTCGTCGAGGAAGACCTCGCAGAGCTGCCCACCGCCGAGCGTAGAAAACGGCCGCACCTCGAGCCCCGGCGTGCGCATGTCGGCGACGAGAACCGAGATGCCGGCCTGCGGACGCACGGCGTTCGGGTCGGTTCGGACGGCGAGGTAGATCCAGTCGGCGAGCTCGGCGCTCGACGTCCAGATCTTGTGGCCCGCGACGACGAAGGTCTCCCCGCGCCGCTCGCCGTGCGTGGTCAGCGCGGCGAGATCGGACCCGGCGCCTGGTTCGGAGAAGCCCTGGCAGAAGATGAGTCGACCGGCCGTGATCGGCGGAATCAGCCGCTCCTGGAGCTCGGGTGAGGCGAAGCGTAGGAGCGCGTTCCCGATCGTCTTGACGGAGAGCAGGTAACCGGAAAGCGGAAGCCAGTGGTAGCCGAAACGCTCCTCGGCGGCGAGCGTATGGAGCGGCGTGAGGCCACGGCCGCCCAGACGCTCCGGCCAGTGGAGGCCGATCCAGCCTGCGGCGCCCATCGCCTCGTAGCCGACGCGTGAGTCGCCGTCCGAGGGCATCCCCTGGAACGTCTCCTCGTCCTCGTCCTCGAGGCGCCGCGCGAGGTCGGCTGCGAACGTGTCCGCGTTTGCGGCTACGGTATCGACCGGCTCAAGCGGTGACGTAGGCCGATCCGAGTGGGTTTCGAGGGGCGTATCCGGATTTCGCAGAGCGATAGTAAGATCGTAGTCCCGCGCTGCTCGGAGCGTCAACTAGTCGCGTTGACATCCTTGCACGAAGCCGATAGCGTCGCCCGCGGGTTTCGGAAGGCGCTTTCGTGGAACGAAAACCGGTCACTCGCGTGGCTCCCAACGGCGGGATGATCGACTGCGACGTCCACATCTACGGCTCTGACGACGAGATCCTCGCGTACGTCGACCCAGGCCAGCGCGAGTGGTTTCGGCTCCAGGGCGGGCTCGGGCTACCGGGCTACCCGTTCGGGCACCCGACGGGGTGGTTTCGACACGATTCCGAATACGAGCTCGGCACGGAGGACGGGAACTCGCTCGAGGCGACGCAGCGCCAACTCCTCGACCCGTTCGGCGTCGAGATCGGCGTGCTGACTGCGAGCTACGGCCTCGCCGTCTCGCTCATGACGAGCGCCTACCGCGCGGAGGCGTTCGGACGCGCCCACAACGACTGGGTGCGCGAGCGCTGGCTCGACCAGGACAGTCGCCTCCGGGGCTCGATCGTGTGCCCCGCACAGGAACCGCGGGTAGCGGCCGCGGAGATCCGTCGCGTCGCCGCCGACGACCGGTTCGTCCAGGTCCTCCTCGTCGGAGGCTCGGAGCGGCCCTACGGCGATCCGCGCTACCTCCCGATCTTCGAAGCGGCAACCGAGTGCGGCCTTCCGGTTGCGATCCATTCCGGCGGGGAAGCCGTCGGTGTGGCGGCTCCGCCCGGCGGCGCGGGGATCCCGAGCTTCTACATCGAATGGCACACTCTTGGCGCCGCGGGCAGCATCATGGCCCACCTCGTGTCCCTGCTCTGCCACGGCGTCTTCGACCGCTTCCCGAGCCTGAAGGTTCTCCTGATGGAAGGAGGGATCGCTTGGCTTCCCGGGATCCTGTGGCGGCTCGACACGAACTGGCGCGCCCTCCGCCCGGAGGTGCCGTGGCTCGACCGCAAGCCGAGTGAGACCGCTCGAGAGCACATCCGCCTCTCGACGCAGCCGCTCGAGCACACGGACGGGCACGACGAGCTCCTGTTCGAGATGCTCGAAGCCGTTGGCGCACCTGACATCCTCTGCTTTGCGACCGACTACCCGCATTGGGACTCGGACGACCCCGCGTTCATGCTGCGCCGCCTCCCCGAAGCGTGGCGCGAGCCGGTGATGCATTCGAACGCCGCCGCGCTTTACGGGCCGCGGCTCGCCCTCGCGGCCGCATGAGCGAGTGGCACGACGTCGGATCGCTCGGCGAGCTCGAGCAGAAAGGGCGCGTCGTCGCATCGATCGGCGGCCGCGAAGTCGGGGTCCTCGTCGACCCTGTCGCCGAGCGAGTGGTCGCGGTTCGCAACCGCTGCCCCCACCAGGGGGGGCCGCTCTGTCGGGGCATGATCTGCGAGCGCATCGGCGGCGCGCCCGGCACGTACGAGCTCCAGCGGCAGACCGTCCTCCGCTGTCCCTGGCACGGGTGGGAGTTCGACGTGGAGAGCGGGATCTGCCGGGAGGATGCGCGGATGCGGGTCGCGGTCTATCCGGTGAAGATCGACAATGGTCGCGTTCTGGTCAAAGCATGAGCGAAAAGGAGGTTCCGTCGTGAACGACTCAGGCACCGCGGAAACGGTCACGGCGGTACCGGACGCGAGCGAGATCGACTTCGAGAAGCTCCGAGCCGGGCGCCTGGCGCGGCTGCAGGAGATGATGAGGCGGCGCGACCTCGCGATCTGTCTCTTCTTCAATCCCGCGAACATCCGCTACGCGACGGGAACCGACGTGATGGGCGTGTGGACGGCCGGCACGTTCGCGCGCTATTGCCTCGTCCCAGCGGAGGGCTCGCCGACGCTCTTCGAGTATTCGGGGTCGGTCCACATCTCGAAGAGGATCATGGAGGACGTCCGCCCTGCGCACTCGTGGCAGTTCGGCGGGCACCAGTCCTGGGACAAGGTCCAGGACTGGGCGAGCGAGCTTCGGTCCGTGCTCCGCGAGCTCGGGTACGAGGGGGAGCCGCTCGCGGTCGACCGCCTCGATACGCCCGGCTTCCTCGCGCTCGAGGAGGAAGGCGTCCGCGTCGTCGACTCGGGCCCCGCGACGGTAGATGCGCGGGAGGTGAAGACGCCCGAGGAGATCGATCTCTTCCGCCTGAACGGCCGCATCGGCGACGAGATGCTCGCGGAGTTCGAGGCCGCGATCCGCCCTGGAGTTCGGGAGTTCGAGTTGCTGGCCGTGCTCGGGAACGCGCTCCTCAAGCGCCATGGCGAGTTCCTGTTTACGCGCCTTGTCGCGTCCGGCCAGAACACGAACCCATGGATGAGCGAGGCGCACGACAAGGTCGTCGAGGACGGCGATCTCGTCGGCGTGGACACCGACGCCAACGGTTACGAGGGATACGTGATCGACGTCTCGCGCACGTTCCTCTGCGGCGACCGCGCGACGCCCGCACAGAAAGAGGTCTTCCGCGTCGCGTACGACTGCGTCGTCGGGATGGTCGACCTCGTCAAGCCGGGAATGTCGTTCGACGAGTTTGCTCACGCGGCGCCGAAGCTGCCCGAGAAGTACAGGGAACAGCGATACCCGGCGATGGTGCATCAGGCGGGGCTCGAGGACGAAGGGCCTGGGATCCCGTATCCGGACGACGATCGCGGGCCGCGCCGGATCATGCCCGACCGCGAGATCAAGGAGAACATGGTCCTCTGCTTCGAGTGCTACGCGGGCGAGGTGGGGGGACCGTTCGGGGTGAAGCTCGAGGACCAGGTCGTGGTGACCGCGGACGGCTGCGAGCTCGTCTGCAACTACCCGTTCGACGCCAAGCTCTTGGACTAAGCCGCCTGCGAGAGCGGGTTGAAGACGCGTGCCGTGAACGCCTCGTGCAGCCGTGCCGCGTCCTCGCCGCGCGCCCAACGCTCTTCGTTCACGGGGAAGAGCTCGAGGACGCCCTCGTGGAAGTGCGAAAGGGCGGGCGGCGCGCCTCGTTCGGTGCGCGCGAGCTCGTCGACCGCGAGCGCGGCGAGGCCCGCGAGTGCGGCCTCGAGGCAATAGCCCGCCTCGCGCTCCTTCCGCCAGGCGAAGAAGGTGGGAGCGGCCGTGTCGTTCTGACCGATTCCACCGAGGGGGAGGAGCGTCCGCTGCGCGGCCGTGCGAGCGTCCTCCGCCCAGCCGACCATCACCATGTAGAAGCCGCCCATGACGGCGTACGTCCCCTGCTCGATCGAGGAAAGGAGCCTCTCGGTCTGCCGCTCCGCGAGTTGGCAAAGATCCGCCCACGCCGCGGCGAGGTTGTCGAGCGCGGGATAGGCGATACCGTTGTGGTAGCCGCCCGTCGAGAACGCCCGGCCGAAGGGGTGATCGTCGTCCGGCGGGATGTAGACGGGGTTGTCGGACACGGAGCGCAGCGATGTCGCCGCCGCCCGCTTGGCCGCCGCGAGCGCGCGGTGCGTTTGGCCGAGAACACGCGGCAGGATGCGGTAGCTGACGGGCGCCTGATAGGCGCGGCGGTCGGCGGCTCCGCCGCGAAGGTTGCGGCGTAGCTCGCGCAGGGCGGCCACCTCGTGCTCGTCGTCCCAGAGGTCTTCCAGCGCGGCGTCGTACGCTTCCAAAGGCGCGAGGATCGCCTCGGCCGACAGCGCGAACACCTGGTGCGCGAGGGCAAGGCGCCGCTCGGCCGCGAGAACGGCGTCTGCGACGAGCGCCGCCGCGCACGGCGAGCCGTTGATGAGCGCCATCGGCTCCTTGAGCTCGGTTCCACCGGCCCGCTCGACCATCGCCCTTGCCAGGTGGCCGAGGGCGAGGATCTCCCCGGAGCCGCCGTTTCCGCGATACGGAACCGCGGGCAACGGGCCTCCATCGAGAAGCGACGCAACCGCGGCCACGAGTTCGGGACGGATGGCGCCGTGTCCCTCGACCCAGTTCGCGAGCCGCGCGAGCACGATCCCGCGCACGACTCGCTCCGGCAGAGCCTCACCCCAGGAC
>JALZEM010000211.1 GCA_030862005.1 Actinomycetota bacterium
ATTCACGACGCCGCGCCAGATGAGGAGCGTTCCGAGCGTCACGATGAAGGACGGGATGCGTGTGCCGACGACCAGCGCCCCGTTCACGAGCCCGAGCGAAATCGCGACGCCGACCGCCACGAGGAGCGCCAGCCAGCTCGGGAACTCGTAGTTCACCATCAGGTATGGGACGAGAAGGGAGCTCAGGCCGAGGATCGACCCGACAGAGAGGTCGAAGTGGCCGGCGATCATGAGCAACGTCACGGCCATCGCAACGATCCCGAGCTCGGCGGCAATGCTCGCGACGCCGGCGAGATTGCTTCGGCTGAGGAAGAGATCGCGCGACGGCGCGACGAACGCGAACGCGACGAACATCACCGCCGCGCCGAAGAGGGCCCCGGTCTCAGGGCGCCCGATGAGCAGGCCGCGCATGGTGGGCCACGCTCCCCGGGCGCCCCGAGCCGGTTGAGCAGCGCCGCGGTCGTCGACCGAGCGCTGGGGCTCCTGTTCGACTGCCATCGGCCCGCTCCGCCGCCTAGCGGAAGCCGTCCGTCACGCCCTCGCGCACCTTCTCGAAGTTCGACTCGTCGACGAGCGCCGGCCCTGTGAGGAGGTCGACGCCCGGCGCCAGGACGAACCCGTGCTGGATGTGGAGCTTGAGCCAGTTCGCCGGCTCGAAGCTCTGGAGGTACTGCTGCTGATCGATCGTCGAGACGAGGTCGCCCGCCTCGATCGCCGTTAGGAGCTCCTCGGTCATGTCGTAGGCGGAGACCTTGACCTGTCCCTTCTTCCCGAGCTCGTCGAGCGCCTGGAGCGCGAATGTCGCAGGCTGCGGGCCGACGCCGAAGATCGCGTCCACGTCCGTGTTCTCCTGGAGGTAGCCCTTGATCTGCTCGGTGGCCTGCGTCGCGTCCTTCGAGCTAGGCAGCTTGTCGACCTTCGTCCCGCCGCCCGTCAACTCCGCGTCGTAACCGCGGCAGCGCGCCTCGAGGCCCGTATGCCCGGGCTCGTGGATGATGCAAACGGCGTGCTTGATGGCGCCGTCTTGGAGCTGGCGCTGGGCCGTAAGCCGCCCGCCTGCCTCCTCGTCCCCACCGACGTAGAAGAGATACGGGATGCGCTGGTCGAGCGGACGGACGTCGGGGACGTTCACCGCGACGACGGGGATTCCCGACTCGATCGCGTCGCGCATGGGTTGGTCGATTGCATCCTGGTCGAGGATCGTCGCGAAAATCCCGTCGGGCTTCGCCGACACTGCCTGGTTGAACAGGTCCACGTACTGGGCGATCCCGAACTCCTCGAGAGGGAGGTCCTTGATCGTGACGCCGAAGACCTTCTGCGCGTCGCGGATCCCGTTCCGGTAGATCGCCCAGAACGGGTTGCCGGATTCACCGTGCGTGACCGAATAGAAGGTTAAGTCGGTCTTCTCGGCGCCACCACCGCCGCCAGCCTCGCCGTCTCCGCCCTCGTCGTCGCCGCCGCACGCCGCGAGGAGCGCGGGGAGCGACAGGCCGGCCGCACCGCCGATACCGGCGCGCTTCAGTAGCTCGCGCCGCGACAGCCCTGTCGTCGTTTCGAGCTCGATAAGTGGATCTTTCTCGCTCATGCAGGTCCTCCAATCTCGTCGGTTGCCGGCGACCGCGTCTCCCCCCGAATCTCGATCCGACGACCGTCCCGCGCTGACGCAAGGATCGCGTCGCACACGACCGCCGCCTCGTAGCCGTCGGCGAAGCTGGCCTGGAGCCGGTCCACGGCGCGATTTTCCATTACCGCGCGCAAAAAGTCACGCCACTGGTGGGCGAAGCTGTGCTCCCACCCGAGGACGTGTCCCGGCGTCCACCACTGCGCGACGAATGGATGTCCCTGCTCCGTCACGAGTACGTCGCGGAAGCCGCCGATCCCCTCGTGCTCGTCTTTCGTCAGGAAGACGTGCGCGCGGTTCACGTCCTCCATGTCCCACCAGGCTGATCCGTCCGTCCCGTTCAGCTCGATTCGCTGCCGCCCCTTCCAACCCGTCGCGAGCCGGGACGTCTCGAGCGAGGCGAGCGCACGGTTCGGGAGCTCGAGCGCGGCGGCGTACGCGTCTTCCGTCGGCGACACGAAGCTCGTCGACTGCGCGCTCACGGACAGCGGCTCGCCGGCGAGGTGGCGGAGCAGGTCGACTATGTGCGAGTAGTCGAGCACGGCGCCGCCGCGGTCGACTTCCTGGAGCGGCTCGTCCGCGGCGAGCCAGTCCTGGAGGTACTGCGCGCGATAGTGACGGAGCTGGCCGAGTGTCCCCGCGTCGACGAGCTCGCGCATGAGGCGGACGGCCGGGACGTAGCGATAATTGAAGCCGGTCGCGTTCGTCACGCCCGCGCGCTCCGCGGCGGCAAGCATGGTTCGCGCCTCCGCGGCGTCCACTCCGAGCGGCTTCTCGCAGAGGACGGGCTTTCCGGCCTCTAGCGCTGCGATCGACGGAGCCGCGTGCGCCTCGTTTGCGGCGACGTTCGCGAGCACGTCGACGTCGGGATCGTCGATGACGCTGCGCCAGTCGGTCGTCCAACGCTCGAATCCGAGCTCGCGGGCGGCGGCCTCGACCCGCCCGGCCGTCCGTCCCGCCATCGCGACGAGGCGGATCTGCTTCGCCAGCGGGCGGATGTGGTTGAGCGTGTGGAGCGCGTGCGCGTGGGCACGACTAATCCAGCCGTAGCCGACGAAGCCGACCCCGATCGTGTCCCCAGGCATGCAGGAGACGATAGACCGCCGCGCGATTACACTCGGCGCCGATGCAGATGTACGTCGCGGGAGAGTGGCGCGGCTCGCCCCTCGAAGACGAGGTACGAAGCCCCTACTCCGGTGAGGTCGTCGATACCGTTCCGCGCGCGACGGACGAAGACGTCGAACAGGCCCTCGGCGCGGCGCTCGTCGGTGCGCACACGATGCGGCGGCTCTCGGCCTACGACCGCGCGGCGATCGTGAACCGTGCGGCCGACCTGCTCGCCGAGGCTGCCGACGAGTTCGCTCGCACGATCAGCGCCGAGGAGGGAAAGCCGCTTTCAGAGGCGCTAGGCGAGGCCCGGCGGACGCCCGACCTCCTTCGCGTCGCGGCGAGTGAGGGCGCGCGCATGCACGGGGAGACGATCCCGGTCGACGCGGCGCCCGGAAACGCCGACAAGATCGCCTTCACGATTCGCCAGCCCTGCGGCGTAGTCGTAGCGATCACGCCCTTCAACTATCCGCTCCTTCTCGTCGCTCACAAGGTCGCGCCGGCGCTCGCCGCGGGCAACGCGGTCATCCTGAAGCCGGCGAGCCAGACGCCGCTCGTCGCGCTGAAGTTGACGCGCCTGTTTCTGGAAGCCGGGCTCCCGGAGCACGCGCTCCAGTGTCTGACCGGGCCCGGCTCGACGGTCGGGCCGGCTCTGTGCGCGGACGCGCGCGTCCGGAAGATCAGCTTCACCGGCTCGAAGGACGTGGGGGAGGGCGTGACGGCCGTCGCGGGCGTGAAGCGGCTCTCGCTCGAGCTCGGCTCAAGCTGTCCGCTGATCGTCCTTCCCGACGCCGACCTCGAGCAGGTCGCGAGCGCGACGGCGACTGGGGGATACGTGAACGCCGGCCAAGCCTGCATCTCCGTCCAGCGGGTGCTGGTCGGGCGGGAGGTCTACGGCGATTTCCTCGACGCGCTTCGCCCGAAGGTGGAGTCCATCAAGGTCGGCGACCCGTTCGAGGACGGTACGGGAGTCTCGGCGCTGATCAGCGAGCGGGAAGCCGAGCGCGTCGAGGACGTCATCCGTCGCGCGGTCGACGACGGCGCGGCGCTCGTGACCGGTGGAGAGCGGGAGGGGGGAGTCGTCCAGCCCGCGATCGTCGCCGACGTGTCGCCCGAGATGGCGATCTCGCGAGACGAGCTCTTCGGGCCCGCCGTCGCGGTGAGCGCGGTGGACGGGATCGACGAGGCGATCGAGCTCGCAAACGCAACCGAGTACGGCCTCGGCGCAGGGATCTTCACGTCCGACGTCACGAATGCCCTCCGTTTCGCCCGCGACGTGGACTGCGGGAACGTCCAGATCAACAACACGCCCCTCTGGCGCGCGGATCTCATGCCCTACGGCGGCCTCAAGGGGAGCGGGATCGGCAAGGAGGGGCCCCGCTACGCGATCGAGGAGATGACGGAGCTCAAGTCCGTGGTGTTCCACGGAATAGGAGGAAGAGAGTGAAGACGGTTCGGCTCACGACCGCGCAGGCGATCGTGCGGTACCTGCAGGCGCAGCACTCGGAGCGAGACGGCGAGACACAGAGGCTCGTGCCCGCGATGTTCGGGATCTTCGGGCACGGAAACGTGATCGGGCTCGGGCAGGCGCTCGAGGAGCTCGGAAAGGACCTTCCGTTCATGCAAGGCCGGAACGAGCAGTCGATGGTGCACGCGGCCGCGGCCTACGCCAAGGCGCGCCGCCGCCGCGCGACGCTCGCGTGCACGAGCTCGATCGGGCCGGGAGCGACGAACATGGTTACCGGCGCTGCGCTGGCCACCATCAACCGCCTGCCCGTCCTCCTCTTCCCCGGGGACGTCTACGCGACGCGACACCAGGGACCGGTCCTCCAGCAGCTCGAGCACCCGTCCGCTGGAGACGTGAGCGTGAACGACTGCTTCCGCCCGGTGACCCGCTTCTTCGACCGGATCACACGGCCCGAGCAGCTCCTGACGGCGTTGCCCGACGCGATGCGCGTCCTCACCGATCCCGTCGAGACGGGCGCCGTGACGATCGCGCTTCCGCAGGACGTTCAGGCCCACGCGTGGGACTATCCGGAGCACTTCTTCGAGGAGCGCGAGTGGCGGATCGAACGCCCGCTCGCCGACGAGCGGCGAATCGCCGAGGCTCTCGAGCTCCTCGAGCGCGCGGAGCGACCGCTTCTGATCGCGGGTGGCGGCGTCCTGTATTCCGAAGCCGAGGCGGCGCTGTTCGCGTTCGCGCGCCAAACCGGCATCCCGGTCGCCGAGACGTTCGCCGGCAAGGGCGCCATGCACGACGGCTCATGGCTCGCTCTCGGCGGCGTTGGGCTCGAAGGGAATCCCGCCGCCGGCCGCGTCGCGAAGGGCGCCGACCTCGTGGTCGCCGTCGGGACGCGCCTCACGGATTTCGCGACGGGCTCGCAATCCGTCTTTCAGAACCCCGACGTCCGCTTTCTCGCCGTCAACGTCTGGGGTCGGGACGCGCACAAGCAGGGCGCGCTCCCCGTCGTCGCCGACGCTCGTATCGCGCTCGAGATGTTGACAGAGGCCGCGCGCTCGGCGGGCGTCCGGACGGGAGACGAGTACCGGTCGGAGGTCGAAGGCGCCCGCCGCGATTGGCTCGACGTCCGCGCCGGGCTCGCCGAGCAGGCGCCGGGCGAGGCGATGAGCCAGGGTCAGCTCATCCTCACGCTGAACGAGGTCGCGCGCCCGGGTGACACCGTGATCGCCGCAGCCGGTACCCCGCCGGGCGACCTCCTCAAAATCTGGGACGCCACGGGCGGGCGCCACTGCCATCTCGAATTCGGGTACTCGTGCATGGGTTACGAAATGCCGGCCGGGGTCGGAGTCCGGCTAGCGCAGGAGGGCGGCGAGGTGTACGTCTACATCGGGGACGGCACCTTCCTCCTGAACCCGGGCGAGCTCGTGACGGCCGTTCAGGAGGCGATCAAGATCACCGTCGTCATCTCCGAGAACCACGGCTACCAGTCGATCCGCCGCCTGCAGATGTGGCGTGCCGGCCGCGACTTCGGGAACGAGTTCCGGGCGCGCACCAACGGCCGGCTAGCGGGCGACTACATCGACCTGGACCTTGCCCGGATCGCCGAAGGGCTCGGCGCGCGCGCGTGGCGCGCCGAGACGCCGGACGCGTTCGGCTCGGCGCTCGAGGAGGCGAGGGGCGAGGCGCGGGCATGCGTGATCGTGAGCGAGACGGAGCCGCACCGCTACCTGCCGGCGTCGGAGGTCTGGTGGGACGTGGCGCCCCCGGAGGCCTCGGAGGACCCGCTCGTCCAGGAGCTCCGCGCCGACTACGAGCGCGAGCGCACCGAGCTCCAGCGGTTCTACTACTAGGAAGCCGGTTTGCTCGAGCGCTTTGCGAGATGCCGCTGGAAGCGCTCGATTTCGTGCCCGGCGCGCTCCTCAGCATCGAGAAGCTCGTCGACCGCGATCGCGAGGACTCCTTCGAGGTCGTGCCGTGCCTCTCCGGCCATTGAGCGTGTTCCCTCGGGTCCCGCCTCGACGAGGGTGTCGCACACGAGCCACAGGCGTTCGTCGACCTCCCCGTCGCGTGCGAGCACGCGATCGTAAGCGAATCGTGGCGACCGGGCCCCTGGCGTCCCCGGCCCCGGAGCTCCTCGCGCCGATCGGCGAGCTGATCGTCGCGGCGGGGCGTGACGAAGGCGAGCTCGTAAGCCTTGTCGGCGACGCCGTGGCGCTGGTCGTGCGCGGGGGCGGCAGCCGGGTGTCGGCGCGGATAATCGACAGTGCGCCGGAGTTGCAGGTGATCGCGCGTACCGGGATCGGCGTCGACGAGGTCGACGTCGAAGCCGCCACGCGACGGGGAATCCCGGTCGTCGTCGTCCCGGACGCCGGGGCGTCGGCCGTCGCCGAAGGCGCCCTCGCGCTCATGCTCGCGCTGGCGAAGCGCCTCACGCTGCTCGATCGGCTCGTTCGGGACGAGCGCTGGGCGGAACGGGACCGCGTGGACATCCGCGACGTCGAGGGTTCCACGCTCGGGATCGTCGGCCTCGGACGGATCGGTCGCCGGCTCGCCGCGAAAGCCAAGGCGCTCGGGATGGACGTGGTCGGTGTCGATCCGTATGCCGAAGCCGTGAATGTCGAGTTGGTCGACCTGCCGGTGCTCTTCGAACGAAGTCACTTCGTCTCGCTGCACGTGCCGCTCACCGACGAGACGCGCGGCATGGTCGACGCGCCGCTCCTCGCCCGGCTTCCCGAGGGTGCGATCCTCGTCAACCTCGCGCGCGGCGCGCTCATCCGGTCGCTCGACGACGTGCTCACAGCGCTCGAGGCGGGACGTCTGGGCGGCGTGGGCCTCGACGTCTTCGCCGAAGAGCCGCCCGACCTCTCGCACCCGCTGTTCCGCGAAGAGCGCGTCCTCGTCTCGCCGCACGCGCTCGGAATGTCGCGCGGCGCGAAGGCGGCGATCGCGCGCGCGGCTGCCGAGGGCGTCATCGCGGTCCTCACGGGCGACCGCCCGGCTGCGGTCGCGAACCCCGAAATCTACGGCAACCGCTGAAGCGTCCCGCGCGGCCGCTCGAGCACGCTCCACGCGCCCCGACCGAATTGTGTTGCACTCAACGATCTCCTTCGCGCCGCCGTTAGGACAGTTCCTGGCGACGTGCGATCTCGAGGAGACGCGCTCACAACGCCCTCGCTGGAAGGAAACTCAAAGCGCGTAGTTCGCGGAGCCGGGTCGGGGTGCCGCGCGGCCAGCCGTAGTTCCTAAGGACCATTGTTCATCCGGGTCTCCGTGGAGGCTGGGAGCTGCGAAGCGACCCAGTCCCAAGGAGGTCGTCGTGGCTCTGGGTACACAACCTCCGACGAAGCCACGGCAGCCTTGGCCACCGGCCACGGCGCTCGGCTCGCCCAGCCCAACAACGTTGCTGGGAGCTACACCTAGCGGTTGACGGTTTCCCACGCGCCGGTCTCGAAGGAGCGGGCCGTCGCGGCGATGACGCGTGCGGTGTCGGCGATCTCGCGGGCCCCCGGCTCGCGCTGCCGGCCGTCCGCGATGCTCTCGAGAAAGAGCTGCGCCTCGATCACCTTGAGGTCGTCGTAGCTCATCGGAATACCCGCGCCGGGCTGGAAGCGCGCGAAGTCCGGGTGGCCAGGCCCCATGACGACGCGTGCGTAGCCGGCATCGCCGGTCTCGAGCGGAAGATGGAGCTCGAGCTCGCCCATCCGCTCGAAGTCCCAGCGGACGGCACCGCGTGTCCCGCCCACCTCGAACACGTATCGCGCATCGGCGCCGACGGCCACGCGCGAGAGCTCGATCGTGCCGCGGAGTCCGCTCTCGAACTCCACGAGCGCAGCGGTCCAGTCCTCGTTCTCGACGACGCCCATCTCCGCCTCACCTTCGACCACGGTGAAGTGGGTCCCGGTCCCCATGGGAACCTTCGGCCGCTCCGACACGACGATCGCCGAGGTCGCCGACGTCCCGACGATCGGGCCGAGGAGGAACTGCGCGAGATCGATCGCGTGCGAGCCGAGATCCGACAGGATTCCGTGCCCCGAGAGCTCGCGCGAAAAGCGCCACGAGAGGGCTGCGCGCGGGTTGGCCGAGTAGCTTGCGAGAAATTGCATCCGGAAGTGGCTCGGCTCGCCGAGCGCACCCTCGGCGACCAGCCGCCGCGCATGCTGGACCGCCGGTGGATGCCGATAGTTCAGGCCGACGATCGTTCGCACGTCGGCCGCCTCCGTCGCCGCCGCGATCGCGAGCGTGTCCTCGGGGAGCGCGCCGAGGGGCTTCTCGCCCCAGAAGTGCTTGCCGGCCTCCGCGGTGGCGATCGCCATCTCGCGGTGGAGGAAGTTCGGGGCGCAGATCGATACGGCCTCGACCTCGGGGTCCTGGACGACCGCCCGCCAGTCCGTCGCCGAGCGCTCGTAGCCGAGCCTGTCGGCGGCCGCGCGGGCCCGCTCCTCGACCTGATCCGCGGCGACGACGAGCCGCGCACGAGCCGTGGACTCCGGGAAGTGGATCGGCACGCGTCGGTACGACGTCGAGTGGACCTCGCCCATCCAGCCGACGCCCAGCAGGCCGACCCCGATCTCGCGGGCGGGGCTCACCCCACCGCCTCGTTCTTGAAGCCGGCCGGCCGTTCGGCCGACGAGCGCTCCTCGACCTCCCAGTCGAGCTCATCCTCGTGTCGCACGGCGACCCGGTCCTGACCGGCGCGCGAGCAGCGCTCGCGGAGTAGCGTCGCCCCGCCGCGTGCGCCGCTCACGAACGAGATCCACCGTTGGCGTGGAGGAACGACCGCGTCGCCTCGATCGTTCGTTCGATCTCCTCGTCTGAATGCGAAGCCGTCAGGTATCCGCGCAGAAGGTAATGCGGATGCACGTAGATCCCGTCCTCGAGCAGCGACCGCCGATATGCGGCGTGGAGCTCGTTGTCCTTCGTCCCAATGGCATCCGCGATGTCGCGGTACCGGTTGATCGGCCGTCGCGTGAAGTAGAGCGCCCATGTCGACCCGCGCTGCCGCACCTGTGCGTCGGCGCCCGTCTCCTCGATCGCGGCCTCGATGCCCTCGCGAACTCGCGTTCCGAGCGTCGCCAACCGTTCGTGCACGGGATTGTCGCGGAGGAATGCAGTGCACGCGAGGCCAGCGGCAACCGTTACGGGCTGCGCGGTGAACGTCCCGGCGTAGAGGACGTCGCCCTGCGGGACGAACGCGTCCATGACGTCGGCGCGCCCGGCGACGACGGAGAGCGGGAACCCGTTCGCGATCGCCTTCCCCATCGTCGTCAGGTCGGGCGTGACGCCGAGGCGCTCCTGCGCCCCGCCGAGACCGTCGCGGAAGCCCGTGATCACCTCGTCGAAGATGAGGAGCGACCCATGCGAGCTGCAGAGCTCGCGGAGCCGCTCGAGGAACCCCTCGGCAGGCTCGATGACGCCTCCGTTGTGGAAGACAGGCTCGACGATGACAGCGGCGAGATCGGCGCCGTGCCGTTCGAATGCCGCTTCGACCCCGGCACCGTCGTTGTACTCGCAGACGACGACGAGATCGCGAAGCGTTCCGGGGATGCCGCTCGACGCGGGAGCGGGCGGAAGCGTTCCGTGCTCGGGCCGGGTCGCCGCCGGCGCGAAGTGGGTGCTCCACGAAACGTAATCGTGCCACCCGTGGTAGTGCCCCTCGAACTTGAGGATCTTCTCGCGGCCCGAAACGGCGCGCGCGACCCTGATCGCGTGGTACGTCGCCTCGGTTCCCGTGCAGCTGAAGATGACCTTCTCGGCGCACGGGACGAGATCGACGATTCGCTCCGCGAGCTCGACCTCGAGATCGCTTGCGGCGGCGAACATCGGTCCGTGCGTCGCGAGCACCTCGTGGACCGCGTCGGTCACGGCGGGATGGCGGTGACCGAGCAGAATCGCGCCGAAACCGGCGTGGAAGTCGACGTACTCGTTGCCGTCGGCGTCCCACACGCGCGAACCGTCACCTCGGACGATGAAGAGAGGGAACGGACGCGCGGTCCGGCCTTCGCCGTGGACTCCGCCGGGCGTCACGCGCGAGGCCCGTCGAAAGAGGTCCTCCGAGCGTCGAGTCGGAACCGGATATGCGGGTGCGTCCGCTCGGATCACCATCGCTGGTGCACCCACGGCGCGACCTGCTCGCGGTAGATGCCCGCGAGCGCCGTCATCGTCGCCTCGTCGAGTGGTGGAACGTCGGAGGCGGCGGCGTTCTCGCGCGCCTGCTCCGGCGCCTTCGCGCCGGGGATGACCGTCGTGACCTCGTCGAACATGAGGATCCAGCGAAGCGCGAACTGCGCCATCGTCACCGATTCGGGCACGTACCGGCGAACCGCTTCGACCGCCTCGAGGCCGCGCTCGAACGGCACACCGGCGAACGTCTCGCCGACATCGAATGCCTCGCCGCCGCGGTTGAAGCGCCGGTGGTCGTCGGCGGGAAACACGGTTCCGGGGCGGAGCTTTCCCGTGAGTAACCCCGACGCGAGGGGGACACGGACGATGATCCCGACGTCCTTGCTCGCGGCGCGGGCGAAGAAGAGCTCCGTCGGACGCTGGCGGAAGACGTTGAAGATGATCTGGACCGTCGCGAGGTTCGGCCATTCGATCGCCTTCAGTCCCTCTTCGACGCGCTCGACGCTGACGCCGTAGGACCGGATGTCTCCGCGCGAGACCAGGTCGTCGAGCGCCTCGAAGACGGCCGGGTCGTAGTACGTCGCTGGCGGGAGCGTGTGGAGCTGCACCAGGTCGAGCGTCTCCTGCCCGAGGTTCTCGCGCGAGCGGTCGACCCACCCCTTCAGGCGCTCTGCCGTCCGCGCGGCTTCCTCCAGCGGAGCACGTCGTCCGACCTTCGTCGCGACGACGATGTCGTCGACCTCGCGTCGCAGGCGGCCGAGGAGGCGTTCGCTCCGCCCGTCGCCGTAGACGTCGGCGGTGTCGAAGAAGTTCACGCCCGCGTCGACGGCGGCGCGGAGCGTGCGCATTGCCGTCTCGTCGTCGACGTCGCCCCAATCGCCGCCGATCGGCCAGGCGCCGAAGCCGATCTCGCTGACCGTCTCGCCGCTTCTCGGGAGCGTGCGGCGCTTCATCCGCTCACCGGGTCGAACGAGGTCGGAGCGTGCACCGGGCGGCTCTCGAGACGCGACCGGATGACCGCCTCGCAGAGCGCGATGTCGCGGATGCCGTCCGCTCCGGGCGTTCGCGGCTCCCGCCGTTCGACGATCGCGTCGTGGAACTCGACGAGCTCGCGCTCGAACGGCTCCTCGTAGCCGACCGTGTGCTCCGTTCGCCAGGACGACGCGGCCTCTCGCTCGCTCCCTTCGACGACAAGGCCCGTCGGCGTGTTCCTGAGGTAGGGCGACCCGAAGCTCAGGATCGCGCGCCGGTCGGCTGCGTACAGCGCGATCTCGAGCTCGTAGCGGGTGAGCGCCGGGAGATCGACCCACATGAAGACGCACTCGGTCGTCTCGCCGAACGCGACGGTCGCGGTCACGCCTGCAGCGTCCCCCCACACGTCCGATGACCGCAGGCTCGTCGGCTCCCCGAGGAGGCCGCGAACGGCGTTGAACTCGTGCACCATCGAGTCGAGGAGCCACATCCGGTACGCACGGCGGAGGGCGGGGTCGTCCGTCCCGATCGCCGCGGTGATCCGCCGCTCGTCGTCGGCGACGAGGTCAGCGACGAGCGTCTCGGCGACGTCGCCTCCGCGCGCACGCCGATGGTGCGCGACGTACGGCTTCCACGGCGCTTCGAGCGTCGTCACGCGAACGAGGCGAATCGGCTCCGTCCACGCGGCGATCTCCTCGAGCAGACGCTCGTAGGCGGGGTCATACCGCTTCATGTATCCAACCATGAGCACAACGCCGACTTCGTCGGCCGCGGCGATCATTTCGCGGCCTTCGGCGACGGAGAAGCACATCGGTTTCTCGACGAACACGTGTATGCCACGATGCGCCGCGTCGACCGCGATCGGAGCGTGGCTTCCCGGTGTGAGGACCATAAGCGCGTCGAGCCCGAGCTCGAGCAGGTCGGTCCAGTCGCGCGTGGTCCGCGCGTCGGGAAAGTATTCCGATCCGAGCTCGAGGGCACTCTCCGAGAGGTCGCAGAGGCCGGCGACATCCCACCGCTCACGCTGAAGACGAAGCGTCGGCATGTGCGCGACCTGAGCGATTAGCCCGAGCCCGACGAGACCGATCTTCAGCCGCCTCACGCGATGTCGATCTCCGCGAGCGCGACGGGGCGCCGCTCGCGCCACGAACGGTCGCACGCCTCGGCGACGCGAAGCGCCTCGAGCGCCTCGGCGGGCGGGCAGAGGTTGGGACCGCGTCCGTGGACGAGATCGACGAACGCGGCGGTCTCCGCCAGGAACGCCTCGCGGAACCGGTCGAGGAATCCGACGTAGGGGCGGCCGGACGGTGGCTCGACGCCGGGCTCGAGCGAGAGAAGCGGCGTGCGGTCGTCGATCCCGACGGCGACCGACGCCTCCGACCCGAGGATCTCCGCGCGGAAGTCGTACCCGGCTGGGTCGTGCCGCGACCCCGAGACGAGGACGGGCACGCCGCCTGCGAGCGTGACGACGATCGCCGAGGTGTCGACGTCGTCGAACCGCGCGAAGCGCTCCCACGCACGGACGCTTCCGGTCGCGTAGACCTCGACCGCCTCGAGCCCCGTCAGCCATCGCGCCATGTCGAAGTCGTGGACGTGCAGGTCGCGGAAGATCCCGCCGCTCGTCGGGATGTAGCGTTCGTCCGAAGGCTCGTGGTCGTGCGCGGACATCCGGAGCGAGTAGACCGTTCCGAGGCCGCCGCCCGCGACCAGGTCCCGGGCGCGGCGAAACCCGGGGTCGAAGCGGCGCTGGAACGCGATCTGGAGCTCCACGTTCGCTTCGTCGACGATCCGCATCGTTCGTTCGGTGTCGCCAAGCTCGACGCTGATCGGCTTCTCGCACAGAATCGGGAATCCGCGGGCGACCGCGGCGGCGATCTGTTCCGGATGCTCGCGGGTCACCGTCGAGATGACCAGCGCGTCGAGCTCTTCCGCGAGCACCTCCTCGATCGTGCCCCAGCGGCCATCCATGGGTTCAGCCACGCGGCGGGCGCGTTCCACGTCGTGGCTCCCGACGATGACGCTCTCGACCTCCGGATGCGCGGAGACCGCCGCGGCGCGAAATGCACCCATTCGGCCCGTGCCGATTACGCCAACGTGCACCGTGGAAACGATTACATACCTGTGGTCGGTCGATGAGACGAAGACGACGTCCCCGTGCTCTCGACACGATCGTCGGCGTCGGTGTGGCCGCCGTCGCCGTCGGCGCGACGATTCACGCGCTCACGCGCTCGCCCGCGGAGCACAGCACGGAAGGCCCGGCGACGCTCGAGCTGAGTGCAGCCGAGCGTGTTGAGATCCGACGCGCCCTGCAATCGGTGGACGCTCGCGGGACGCTCGTTTTCGCGAGGCCCGGCTGTCGGCTCGCCGGATTCGACCTTCCGGCGCTGACCTCGTTTCGCGACCTCGACGTGCGCGCGTGCTTCGCGGCGGTGTCGCCGCGCTCGCCGGCGTCCTCGGGGTGGTTCGTCTGGCGTCGTCCGCTGTACCTCTTCGCTCGCTGTGTCGGCGGCGGGATCGAGGTCAGCGCGTCCGGTGGGCAGTCGGTCCGGTTCGTTCGCGGGTGCGCTCCCGCGTGGCGGCCCGACGGCACGCTCACGTACGTCCGGCGCGGCGAGGCGACGCGGTTCCCGCACGCCGGGCGGGCGACTGTCGTTCTCGGCCGCTACGAGCTCGACGCCGCGTTCGGCGCCGATCGGCGTCCACGCGTCCGTGAGCTCGGGTGGGCGACGGATGACCGTGTGGCCGCGCTCGTCGAGCTCGACCGTGGTGCGACGGTCGTCCTCGCGTTCTTCGTCCGCGGCGAGCTTACGAATGTGCGCCCGGTCCCCCGCGGCTCGTGGCGACTCGCCGTGCGCCCACGCCGACACGAGGCGGTCGTCATCGACCGCTCGTCGGGGGAGGCGTTCAAGCTCGCGGGACGCGCGGACGTCGTCCCTCTCGGCGCCGGCGCGCTCAGCGCGTCGTGGTCGCCGGACGGACGCCTGCTTGCGCTCGTCCGGCGCGGCCGGATCGAGCTCGTCGACCCGGGCGATGCGAGCCGAATCCGACTCTCGGTCGCGGGAAGGATGGTTGCCTGGCGCTAGATCACGCGTCGAGCGTGACGATCCCCTCGCACGGCTGCACGAAGCGCGATCCCCCGAGCTCGATGTCTGCGGTGACCAGATGCCGACGACCGGTCGGCGCCGCGACCGACGGTGTGACCGAGAAGCGAAAGACCTCCTCGCGCCCTGCTTCGACCGCACGTGCAACCTCAACCGGTTCGGCGACCCACTCGCGCGGGAGCACGAGGCGCACGGTCGCTTCCTGCCGTCGGTCGTGGTGGTTGACCAACGCGACGGAGAGCTTGCACGGCTCGCCCGGGCGCCCGCGCAGCTGATACGGCCGGATAGCCGCGAACGCAGGGTCGAGCGCGAGACCGACGGGAACGCCTTCGGGAACCAGGTCGCTCAACGCCGCCTCGAGCTCGAGAGACCAGTCCCGAACGCGATCCAGAGCGTCTGAGTCGACGCGGATCGCGCCGTCGTGGCCGGTCAGGAGGACGTCGGGGGCATGCTTCCGGACGGCGTCGATTCCGATCCGGAAAGAGTCGATGCGGAAGCCGTTTCGAAAGACGGGGCCGCCACCGCGGAGCGCACCCCGCCCGTCGAGCTGGATCTCGTCTCCCGTCACGCCGATTCTTCTGCCGTCGATCGCTCCGAAGAGGCCGCTCGCGTACCACGTGTGGCCGGGAAGGTGCTCGGCGACGAAGGAAAATCCCTCCCATTCGACGGTGTCGCCGACGCCGTATCGTCGATCGACCGTGATCGGAGCGGCCCACGTCGCCGGCAGCCGGTACGTCCACGGTCGCTCGAGGACGTCCGCGACGAGATCGAATGCCCACACCTCGGTCCCGAAGCGCTCGCGCAGGTAGTGGAAGCCCGCGACGTGGTCGTCGTGGTAGTGCGTCGCGATGACGACGTCGACGGAGCGGACCCCGAAGTCGCGCTCGAGCTCGGCCAGGCTGTGCTCGACGAACCGGCACTCGCCGCTCGCGACGTGGCCGAGATGCCCCGGAAAACCGTAGTCGAAGAAGAGCGCACGGCCCTCCGGCCCGAGGAGAACGTGGAAGTTCGCCGACGTCTGCAGGACGGAGACGAGATGCTCGCTCACGTGGTCGACGGCGAAGTCGCCCGCGAACCTCGGGTGGAGGTCGCCGACGAACCGTCCGCCGGCGACGCCGAGGAGACGCCGTAAGCGCCGCTCGAGCCCGTCGAGCGTATCGAGCGGGTCCGCGATGGGCGTCCCGTGCGATGGTGCGATCCGACCGGGCTTGCGCCCACGCAGCCGCTGGACGGAGTGGAGCTCGGCGTCGAGCGCATCCGGATCGCTGTAGTTCCAGTGGAGGTCGTGCACGCGCCAGACGCGCCCGCCGTCGTGAACGAGATCGCCCGTGAACGCCCAGCGCGCTCCGTCGAGCTCGGTGAGATAGGTGACCGATCCCTTCGTGTGCCCCGGAGTCGGAAAGACCTCGAGCTCGACGTCTTCCCAGACGAACCGGGCGTAGTCGTCGAGACGGCGGTCGACCACGACGTCGCGAAGCGGCCGGTCGAAGACGTTCGTGCAGTCGTACAGGTCGAAGATCTGCTGCCGCTGCCACAGCCCATCCGCGTCCTCGATCCAGCGCGCGAAGCGACTCGGCGCGGCAAGGCGGATCCCTGCGGGGCCGAGTCGTTCGGCGCCTGCGCACTGATCGCGGTGCTGATGCGTGAGGAGGACCCACTCGAGCGCGTCGACGCCGATCGATCCCAAGTGCTCGAGGATCGCGCCGCTTCCGAGATCGACAGCGATCGCCTTCCTGCCGGCGGTGAGGACGTACACGTTGCACACGTCCTCGAAGCGGTGGACGCGCTCCGACAGTCGCTCGAGTGCGGCCACTAGCGCGCCGGGAGGACCGGCGGTCGGCGGGTGAGGCGCCGGAAGGCGTTCGGGAGGACGACGGCGAGCGCGAGGAGCGTGAGCGACGCGGCGAGGAGCATCGCGGCGAGAGCATTGACCTCGGGAGTGATGCCGAACTTGATCTGCGTGAAGATGTAGATCGGCAACGTGTTGTTTCCGCCGATCAGGAAGAGCGTGATGATGAACTCGTCGAGCGAGAGCGTGAACGCGAAGAGCGCGCCCGCGAAGACGGACGGCGCGATCAGCGGGAGGACGACGGATTTCAGCCGGTGGAACGTGTTCGCGCCGAGATCGCTTGCCGCGCGCTCGATCGAGCGGTCGAAGCCCTCGAGGCGGGTTGCGACGATGAGAAGGACGAACGGCGTCGTGAAGACGGCCTGCCCGATCACCGCCGTCCGGGGAGAAAGCCGGATGTCGAGCGCGCCCGTGAACAGAACCAGGAGGCTCACCCCGATCAGGAGACCGGGGATCATGATCGGAAGCGTCATCAGCACCCGCATCCCGGCGCGGAACGGAATCCGGGCGCGCACGAGCGGAAACGCCGCCGCCGTTCCGACGACCGCGCTGATGAGCGTCACCTGCGCCGCGACCTCGAGCGACGTGTAGAGCGCGTCCTGAATCTGGAAGTTCGAGAACACCTGCTCGTACCACTGGAGCGTCCAGCCCGTGACCGGAAACGCGCCCGTCCGGTTGGCGTTGAAGCTCAGAAGGATGATCACGGCGATCGGGGCGAAGAGGTAGAAGTAAATGGCCACTCCGTAGACGGCGAGCGCTGCTCGCGTGAGCGTCCGCCGGCTGCTCACGACGTCGACTCGCTGTGTGAGCGCGGCCGCCGCGTACGTCCCTCGGACCTGAAGCGAGCGCCGGAACAGGATCAAGAGCGCGACGATCAGCGCCGCGATCAGGAGCGAGGCGGCCGCGCCGCGCGTGTACTGGGCGCCCATGAAGAAGTTGGCGATCAGATTCCCGATCATCACGCCGCGCGTTCCGCCGACGAGCTGCGGCACCAGGTACTCGCCGAGAACGGGGATGAAGACGAAGATCGCCGCCGTCATGATTCCCGGCCGGATGTGGGGTAGGAGGATGCGCCAGATCGCCTGGCGGGCCGACGCTCCGAGATCCATGGCCGCCTTCAGGAGGTCCCAGTCGAACCGCTCGAGCGACGCGTACAGCGTGAGGGCCGCGAACGGGAAGTACAGATAGATGAGGACGATGACGACCGCCGGGCGGTTGTAGAGGAGGAAGGAGACGGGGTCGTCGGTCAGCCCCGTCCCTTGCAGGAGCCGGTTGACGGCGCCTCGTTCGCCGAGGATCGTCTGCCACGCGTAGATGCGGAGGAGGTAGCTCGCCCAGAGCGGCACGATCACGAGGACGAGAAGCGGCTTCTGCCAGCTCCGGCGCACGTAGCGGACGAGCCAGTACGAAAACGGGAATGCGAGCAGGATCGCGACGACCGTGACCACCGCGGAGACCCAGACGGTCGCCCAGAGCGTGCGGGCGTACGTCGGGACGCTGAAGAAGTAGCGGTAGTTGTCGAGCGTCCAGTCGCGGACGATGTTGTAGTCGACGACGCGCCAGAAGCTGTACGCGACGATCAGGCCGAAGGGGACGAGGAAGAAGCCGCCGAAGAGGAGTACGGCGGGAACGAACCCGCCGTACTC